>JAWSUQ010000320.1:0-3727 GCA_033549265.1 Bacillota bacterium | reverse complement strand
ACCCCTCTGTTGTTGGGCATGGGGATAACCGCAGTATTAAGAGGAGCATTAACTTGGATGCAGCAGTATTATCTACTACGACTTGAGTCTAAAATTTCCAGAACTACATCAGGTGAGTTTTTATGGCACATTTTAAGGTTGCCGACGGAATTTTTTTCTCAGCGATTTGCTGGTGATATAACCTCTAGGATGCAAAGTAATGACAGAGTTGCTAAATTATTGTCGGGACAACTAGCTACCACAGCCTTGAACTTATTGATGATCATTTTCTATTTTGCTATAATGCTGCAATATAATTTTATCTTAGCATTTGTGGGGTTAGCTATTGCCCAAATCAATGTCTTTTATTTGAAATTCGTTGCTGCTAAAAGAGTAGACTTGAACAGAAGGCTATTAAAGGACAGGGGAAAACTAGAAGGTGCCAGCATGTCTGGCTTACAAATAATAGAGACCTTAAAAGCTACAGGCGCTGAATCGGACTTCTTTGCCAAGTGGTCAGGGTATCAGGCAAAGGCACTAAATTCTGAACAGGAGCTAGGGGTTTCTTCGCAATTCTTAACAGTTTTTCCTACTTTTTTGACAGGTATTAATAACGCCATAGTATTAGCCCTAGGGGGCTTTTTAATCATGGAAGGGCAAATGACTATCGGGATGTTAGTAGCTTTTCAAAGCCTGATGACCAGTTTTATGACTCCTGTGACCGGAATAGTGGGATTAGGGGTAGAGCTTCAGGAAGTAGAAGGAGAAATGAATCGCTTAGACGATGTGCTAAAATATCCTGTTGATAAAGAAGCTGAGGGTGAACTGAGAGAGACTATGCCCTATAGTGGCCAAAAGCTAGAGGGATATATACAACTAAGACAAATTAGCTTTGGGTACAGTGCTTTGGAGCCACCTTTAATTGAAGATTTTAACTTATCTCTAAGGCCGGGATCTAGGGTCGCTCTCGTTGGTGGTTCTGGTAGCGGCAAATCCACAGTAGCCAAAATAATTGCTGGAATTTACCGACCATGGTCCGGAGAAATACTATTTGATGGTCAGCCCCGCTTAGCATTTCCGCGAGCTGCAATTAATAACTCCTTAGCTATGGTAGACCAGGATATTTGTATGTTTCAAGGGACAGTGGGTGACAATATCACCTTGTGGGATGAGACGATTTCTGAATTTCAACTGGTCCGTGCTGCTAAAGATGCTTGCATTCATGATGATATTACTGCTAGAACTGGGGGGTATGACCATTCTGTGGAGGAAGGCGGGAAAAATTTTAGCGGTGGACAAAGGCAACGGCTGGAGATTGCCCGGGCTTTAGCTCAAAACCCCACCATTATTATAATGGATGAAGCCACCAGCGCCCTGGATCCTGTAACGGAGAAGCTTGTAGATGAAAATATTCGGCGTCGTGGCTGTACCTGCATAATTGTGGCTCATCGCCTTAGTACCATTCGGGATTGTGACGAAATTATTGTTTTAGAAAAAGGAAAAATTGTGGAGAGAGGTACCCATGAGGAATTGAATAATAGTGCTGGAGTTTATGCGAAGCTGATACAAACCGGATAAATTCTATATAAAAAAAGCAGGTGAGGCAAATGAGGGTTATTGATTTGTTTAATCAAGAGGGTACAAAGATATTTATAGAAGGAAATAAGCCGCAAATTTTAGATGATACCAGTTGTGTATGGATGGTTGTAGGAGGAAAAATCTCTATTTTTTTAACTACCCTTGCCAATGATAATTTGGCTGGAGTTAAAACCTTCCTGTTTGCAGCAAAACCAGGAGATTTACTTTTTGGTATTGCCCCCGAGGGCTTTCCTGACAAGAAAGGTATTCTGGCTTCTGGGCTTGTAGGTTCCTGCTTAATTTGTTTAAAGGTACAGCAGCTTAGTGACATATTAAATGAACATACCTCTGAAGAGCTTTTGCCTTTAGTGAACCACTGGCTTAAAGCATTAGCTAATGTTAATAAAAGTGACGATATATTAGTAGAAGAAACTGCTGCTACAAAAGAAAAATATTTGGATGAATATGAATTCCTGATGGACCCTTTGGTTAGGGATAATTTTCATAATCAGGTTCTTTTGTCTGCTTCTGAGCTATGGGAAAAAGAAAACCTAGCGGAAAAAAAACGCCTTCAAGAAAAAGCAAGCCATGAGAAAAGGCTAATGGCTAACTCTATCTCTTGGCTAGCATCAATAGATAAAAAAGAAAAAACAATTTGGCTTGGGGAAGTAAGCGGAGATAATCTCCTTGACGCTTGCCGCTTAGTAGGGAGATGTAGCAATATCCAAATAGTTCAGCCGACTATGGCTAATCCTGGCAGTAAAAGCAGTACCCAGCTAGATGATATTGC
Source organism: Bacillota bacterium (assembly GCA_033549265.1). Taxonomy (GTDB): domain Bacteria; phylum Bacillota; class Desulfitisporia; order Desulfitisporales; family JAWSUQ01; genus JAWSUQ01. The sequence continues at coordinate 1,380 of JAWSUQ010000320.1, read as the reverse complement.
CCGGGCATCACGCATCCGCATTAGGAAAGTGGTATTAAATGGAGAGTGGTATAAGCAAGATAGTGGACCAATCTTAGGTTACATGGAGGAAGATAATAGACCTATTGCTTTAATTCCCGCAGCTCCTGATAAATATATATTACACGACATTGCTATTGGGGAAAAGCTTGTTGTAGACAAGGACATTGCAGCCAAATTAAAGCATTTTGGCTTTATATTTTATCGTCCCTTTGAACATAAACAGATTATGCTGTGGGATCTTTTAAGCTTTGGGTATAAAAGCTGTTGGAAACGGGATTTAGTAATGATAGCTTTAATGGGGGTACTTGGTGGTATACTGGGGACTGCAATTCCTCTAGCAACAGGCATTATTTTTAACACTATAATTCCTGAAGGTGAAAGAATTCAGCTGCTGCAAATTGTTTTTTTTCTAGGAGCAAGCGCTCTTGCTACTATGCTCTTTCAATTTACCCGTTCTCTTGCTACGTTACGCATAGAAGGTAAAATGGAAGGCTCCCTTCAGGCTGCAGTATGGGATCGATTATTAAGCCTGCCAGTACCTTTCTTTAAGCAGTTTTCTGCAGGTGAGCTGGCTATGCGGGCAATGGGTATTAGCTGGATAAGGATGATTCTCTCAGGGGTTACTCTAAATACGATTCTTTCCAGTATTTTTTCCGTTTTTACCTTTGCACTGCTTTTTTACTACGACACGAGACTAGCAGGGGTAGCTGCTGTTCTGGTAATGCTGGCCGTAGGGGTCATGGGTGGCTTAGGTTATTGGCAGGTACGTTACGAGCGAAAAGTGTTGGAGTTCTCCAATAAAATATCAGGAATGATGCTGCAACTAATCGGGGGAATAACTAAATTTCGGGTGGCAGGAGCGGAAAGAAGAGCTTTTCATCAATGGGCAAAAGAGTTTGGGGAGCAACGGAAATTAGCTTTTAAAAGGCAGACCTTGGGCAATTGGCTGGCAACTTTTAATGCAGTTGTTCCCATCCTATCAAGTATGGTTATTTTTTATACGTTAACTTCATCAGCTGGGTCTTTGTCACCTGGGCAGTTTATTGCCTTTAATGCAGCATTTGTTTCATTTATGCTTTCCATGGTTTCCTTGTCGGAATCTCTAATCAGCGCAAATATTGTAATACCTTTATACCAAAGAGCAAAGCCCATCCTGGATAATTTGCCGGAATATGATGAAACAAAAATATATCCCCAAACCCTTACAGGCTCTATTGAGGTCAGCCATGTTTCTTTTCGTTATAAAGAAAATGGGCCCTTAATATTACAGGATATATCTTTGCAGATTGAAGAAGGGGATTACGTGGCCTTGGTAGGTACTTCGGGGTGTGGAAAGTCAACCTTATTAAGGATTTTGCT
>JAWSUQ010000319.1:0-3728 GCA_033549265.1 Bacillota bacterium | reverse complement strand
CCCCTTGGATGTCTTTTGATAATTTAAGCCATTTACCATCTAGTGTCGATTTTTGTGCCTGGTTGCAAAGCAGCATTTAGATAATCTTGAGGGTTAGTACTATGTATACGCTCTATTTTCAATTCACCATTTTCTAATAGCTCCACTTCTACAGCTACACCATTTAATTCAATTAATTTTTTTGGCTTCGCCTTTAGCCATTCCACCTCTTGATAAATCATTTCTGGCGATAAGGGTGTATATAATGTCATATTAATGTAGCCCCTTTCCCATGCTTAGTTCATTTATTTTATTAATTGCTTGGGATAAGCCACCAACTTCATTTATTAGCCCTACTTCTACCGCATCCTTTCCTACCAAAATTGTTCCGATGTCTCTAGCTAGCTCTCCTGTTCTAAACATAAGCTCTCGGAATTTCTTCTCACTAACATTAGAATGCTCTGTTACAAATTTGACAACTCTATCCTGCATTTTATCTAAGTATTCATAGGTTTGGGGAACACCAATCACAAGACCTGTTAATCTAATGGGGTGTATAGTCATAGTAGCGGTCTCTGTAATAAAAGAATAATCAGAAGCCACTGCAATAGGAACCCCAATGCTATGGCCTCCCCCTAGTACAATTGTAACCGTTGGCTTAGACATACTCACTATCATTTCAGCTATGGCTAATCCTGCTTCAACGTCCCCCCCTACAGTATTTAAAATTAATAGTACTCCTTTAACATCAGGGTTCTGTTCTAAAGCTACTAGCTGAGGAATTATATGCTCGTACTTAGTTGTTTTATTTTGCGGTGGCATTACCATGTGTCCTTCTATCTGACCTACAATTGTTATACAATGTATATTACTTTTTTGTTCAACTATTTCAACTTGCCCTAGTTCTTTGATATTCTCTAGCTTGGGAGTTGACTTTATTTTGCCTGGAACACTTCTGTTATCTGTATCAATGTCCACAAATACCACTCCTATCTGACTCTATTTTCTCTCTAGTAGTATTGGTATGTTTGATTATATTAATACAGAAAAAGAAAAAAAGCGCTGTTTGCAGCGCCTTAAATTTCCATGATAATTGGCATTATCATTGGTCTTCTCCTAGTCTTTTCATATAAAAACTTACCTAATACATCTCTTACATTTGATTTTATTGTAGACCATTCTGATAAATGTTTTTCCTGACACTGCTCTAGGGATAAACTAACTCTTTCCTTTGCTTCATCCATTAGTTTTTCTGATTCACGAACATATACAAATCCTCTTGATATCACATCTGGCCCTGCCACAACTTTTCCAGTTTCTTTATTTAAAGTAATTACTACGATAAATATACCATCTTGAGATAATTGTCTTCTATCTCGAAGCACTATATTACCGACGTCCCCTACTCCTAAACCGTCAACTAGTATTTTTCCTGCTGTAACACGTCCGTTCACAAGAGCTTTTTCCTTTGTAATTTCTAGCACTTGTCCGTTTTCCAAAACAAATGTTTGATCCAGCTTTAAACCTACCTCCTGGGCCAAACGCTTATGTCTTACAAGCTGCCGGTACTCACCATGAATTGGTAGAAAATACTTTGGCTTTATCAGATTAAGCATAGTTTTTAGCTCTTCTTGACTAGCATGTCCCGAAACATGTACCCCACTAGTTTTATCATATACAACTTTAGCCCCTAATTTAAATAAGCTATTAACTGTTCTACTGATCAATTTTTCATTACCAGGAATAGTTGATGCAGAAATAATAACAGTATCACCCTTTAAGATCTCTAGTTGCTTATGTTGGCTTTGAGCCATTTTAGTCAAAGCTGACATAGGTTCTCCTTGACTTCCTGTAGTGAGAATAGTAATTTTATGTTTAGCAATTTTTTTTGATTCCTCTAGTGAGATTTGAATACCCTCAGGCAGTTGGATTTTATTTAACTTTAATGCGGTCTCCAGAACAGTTTCGATTTTTTTTCCTAAAACTACGAGCTTGCGTTTGTGCTTGTAGGTAGCGTCAATTATCTGCTGGAGTCTATTCACATTAGAAGCAAATGATGCCACTATAATTCGGTCTTTAGCAGCTTGAGTAAAAGCTTGTTCAAGAGCTGAACCTACAGTTTGTTCTGAAGGAGTAAAACCAATTCGCTCAACATTAGTGCTGTCAGACATCAGCAAAAGAATATTCTTTGAACCTAGCTCAGCAAAGCGATTTATTGCCAATTCTTCTTCATTAAGTGGTGTTTGATCAATTTTAAAATCTCCAGTATGAACAATTGTACCTAGTGGAGTTTTAACAGCAAGTCCTACAGAATCAGGGATACTGTGACTTACAGGTATTAGCTCCACTTGAAAAATCCCAACCTGACAACTTTCTCCAGGGTTAACAACGTGGAGGTCTGCCTTTTCTTTCACCAGATTTTCCTGCAGTTTTGCTTCTAGTAGTCCTAAGGTTAAGCTAGTTCCAAAAATTGGTACATTCAATGAATCTAGTAGATAAGGGATTGCACCGATATGGTCTTCATGCCCATGAGTCAATACAATACCCTTAATGGAGCTTTTATTTTCAATCAAATATGTAATATCAGGAATCACCACGTCTACGCCGAGCATTTCATCTTCGGGAAACATTAATCCGCAGTCTATCACTAAAATATCGTCCCCACATTTAATAGCCATAATATTCTTTCCAATTTCTCCAAGTCCTCCTAGAGGAATAATCGAGAGTTTTGGTTCATTTATTGCCATTTTTCGCACCTCCTATATGTCTCTATAAATAATTTGGTGAGTTTTTATGGCTAGTCTAGGAGAAGACTATGGGGCTAATATTTAGCTGTCAACCATAATTATACTTACTAAACTAATTTGTTACAAGTAAAAATAAGTGGTTTCCCTTATATTATTTCCTCCAATTCAAAAATAAAACACTAATATATGAAAAAAACAAAGTGCAGAATTTTATTCCGCACTTAGCAAACCCGTTTCAGCCAACACTTTTTTAATTTCTGTTTGTTCTTCAATGGTAGCTTCACATAGGGGAAGTCTTACTGCTCCAACCTCTTTACCAATAAGGTTTAATGAAAACTTTAGTGGCACAGGATTGGCAGTTATAAACAGCACTTTAAAAATCTTCATTAATTTCAAGTGAGTCTCCAATGCTCCTTTATGATTGCCGCTGGAAAATTGGTTTATCATATCACTAATCTCGTTGCCTACTAAATGAGATGCTACACTTACTACACCGCTACAACCTAAACTTAGCATTGGCAGGGTTAAACTGTCATCACCGCTATATATTTGAAAATCACTTGTTAATAACTGCTTAAGCTCTGATAATTGATCCATATTTCCGCTGGCTTCTTTTAAAGCTACAACATTATCTATTTTTGCTAGTCTAGCTACTGTTTGGGGAAGCATATTTATAACTGTTCTCCCAGGAACATTATAAAGCATGATTGGCACACTAACTTCCTTGGCAATAGTTGAGAAATGTCTGTATAGCCCTTCTTGAGATGGCTTATTATAATAAGGTACAACCAACATGATGCCATCTACTCCAATTGCTTCAGCTTTCTTGCTTAGAACAATTGACTCCTGAGTACTATTTGACCCAGTACCAGCAATAACTTTTACCTTTGCTCCTACCTCTTCTTTAACAACCCTAAAAAGTTCTAGCTTTTCCTCTTTAGTTAAGTTTGGTGACTCACCAGTTGTTCCCGCTACTACTATGCCATCAGATCCATTGTCTGC
>JAWSUQ010000318.1:0-3735 GCA_033549265.1 Bacillota bacterium | reverse complement strand
AATGTAATTAAGAGTATAAATAGCTTCTCTACAAATGTAGGGGGGCTTTTTTTATATTTTAAAGGTGCTTTATACCCTGACTATCTCATAATTCCTTTGATTCTTCTTGTTCCGCATAATATTTGATGGTAAAATTATCTAAATAGTTAGGAAAAATATTAATGTTAGAAATTGAGGTGATCCAAGCTATGCTTAAAGAAGGTTTATATGAAGAAATAATTAATCTTAAATTAAAAAAAGAACTAGCTAATTTAAATATTGACGATTATGAAATAGGTAAAGAAAGCGTTAATGTTGAAGAAGCAAGAAAGATGCTATCTTCCTATGTTTCTGTAGTAACAAGAAAGGCTTTAAAATATATTAGAGATAGCCGGGAGGATGATAACCATGCTCTATTAGGTCAAATTAGAACATGCAATGATATCATCACCGTTTTAAGTCAAAAGCTTGGTGAAGAAGAGTTTGATTCCTTAAAAATTGCCGAAGAAGCAGAAGTTTTGACATCCATCTATTCTCGGTTTAACAGCATCAGAAGTATTAATAAGGAGAAAGTTGTCAGGCCTATTACACCCATTTCTCAAAGCTCCTTATTTACAGGCTCTCATTATGAGCCTAATATGCTGGGAGAATTAAAAAGAGAAATTATTTCCTCAGATGCAATAGACTTATTAATATCTTTTATTAAGTGGAGCGGTTTAAGATGTATTATTGAAGATTTAAGGGATTTTACTGAAAATAGAAATGGCAAATTAAGAGTAATCACCACATCCTATATGGAAGCCACTGATTTTAAAGCTATTTTAGAATTAATTAATTTGAAGAATACAGAAATAAAAATATCTTATGATATAGCTAGAACTAGACTGCACGCTAAGGCCTATTTGTTTAAAAGAGAAACAGGATTTAGCACTGCTTACATAGGCTCTTCTAATTTATCTAATCCGGCCCTTACCTCTGGCTTAGAATGGAACATCAAGGTGACGGAAAAAGATTCTTTTGACATTATAAAAAAAATCGAAGCTACCTTTGCAAGTTATTGGAATGACAGTGAGTTTGTCTTATTTAACTATGAAAAACAAGAAGATCAGAAAAAGCTAAAAGCTGCCTTAAACAAGAAAAATCAGGCAGACAAAAGTGTCACATACTTCAATTTTGATATTCAGCCATATTATTACCAAAAAGAGATTTTAGAGAAGCTTCAGGCAGAAAGAGAAGTATTTGGCAGGACAAAAAACCTTTTGGTAGCGGCCACTGGAGTGGGAAAAACAGTTATCTCAGCATTTGATTATAAAAGGTTTATTGCAAAGAATAAAGATTTTAAAAAGATGCTATTTGTAGCCCACCGGGAAGAAATTTTAAAGCAAAGCATCAATACCTTTAGAGCTATCCTGAGAGATTTTAATTTTGGGGATTTATTGGTGGGTGGGAGTACTCCTCAATCAATAAACCAGTTATTCATTAGTATTCAAAGTTTTAATAGCAATGAGCTTTATCAAAAAACAGCAAGAGATTTTTATGATTTTATCATTATAGATGAATTTCATCATGCTGCAGCCGCTTCCTATCAAAAGCTGCTCAGCTATTATCAACCTAAAGTGCTCCTTGGTTTAACAGCCACTCCTGAAAGAATGGATGGGAAAAACGTTTTAGAATATTTTGACCATACCATAGCCAGTGAAATGAGATTACCGGAAGCTATTGATAGAAAGTTGTTATCTCCGTTCCAATATTTTTGTGTCACTGATACAGTGGACTTATCGCAGCTTAAATGGACTAGAGGTGGATATGACCTAAATGAATTAGAAAATGTATATACCTCTAATAAAATTAGAAGTAATCAGATCATTAAAAGTATCTATAAATATGTTACAGACATTGAAGAAGTTAAAGGACTGGGCTTTTGTGTTAGTATTCAACATGCCAAATATATGGCCAACTTTTTTAATAATGCGAGAATACCATCGTTAGCTCTATATGCCGGAATAGACCCCAGAACAAGAGAAACAGCAAAACAAAGGCTGACAAAGGGAGAAATTAAATTTATTTTTGTGATAGACTTATACAACGAAGGGGTAGATATCCCAGAGGTGAATACAGTACTGTTTTTGCGGCCCACTGAAAGCCTGACAGTCTTTACCCAGCAGTTAGGTAGGGGATTGAGACTAGCAGAGGGAAAAGAATGCCTGACAGTGCTAGATTTTGTTGGACAAGCCCATAAGAACTATAATTTTGAAGAAAAGTTCAGACTATTAGTCGGTAAAACCAAGTATTCTATCAAGCATTATCTTGAAAACAGCTTTTTTAACTTACCTAAAGGCTGTTTTATTCAATTGGAAAAACAAGCTAAGGATTATATTTTAAGAAATATAATAGTGAGTGCCAATACCAGGCGCAACCTGATCAGCAAAATGAAATACTTTGAACAAGATACTGGATTAAAATTAACTCTGCAAAATTTTATAAAGCACCATCATTTATCATTATATGACTTCTACGGAAAAAATGGAGATCGTACTTTTGCCAGAATGAAGGTAGATGCAGGGTTAAAGCAGGATTTTTCCTGTTGCAATGAAAAATTGGTTGCTAAAAGACTGCCAAATCTTTTTCACCTTAATTCCAGGAAATTGCTTAGTTTTTTAATAGATTATATCCAAGGGAAAAGCGTTGATACGGAAGATGAAAAGATAATGTTGACCATGTTTTACTATTCATTCTATAATACAAAGCCCCAACAAGAAGGGTTGTTAACCATAGAAAATGGAGTAAGGAAAGTTATAGAAAACCAGGAAATGAGAGAAGAAATTTTAGAGATATTACAGTATAGTTATGAGTCGGTAGAATTTGTGGAGATTAAGCATGACTTTAGCTTTATCTGCCCTATAGGGGTACATTGTCATTATTCAACCGCCCAGGTTTTAGCAGCATTTGAATATTTTAATGAAGAAAATAGCCCGGCATTTAGGGAAGGGGTCAAATATTTTAAGGAAAAGCAGTTAGATATCTTCTTTATCACTTTAAATAAGTCAGAAAAAGACTTTTCCCCTTCTACTTTGTATGAGGACTATGCTATCAATGAAAGGCTATTTCACTGGCAGACCCAAAGTACAGTTTCAGAAGAGAGCAATACTGCTAAAAGATATATTAATCACAAAAAATCAGGACATAAAATAGCTTTATTCGTTAGAGAGTACAAGGTTGAAAATGGTTATACCGCTCCTTTTGTCTTTTTGGGTACTTGTGAATATGTAAGTCATTCCGGAAATAAACCTATGAGCTTTACCTGGAGATTAAAAGAAGAAATGCCGCCAATGTTTGTTCCAAAGGCGAATAAGAATATTTTATAACTTAAATATGAAAGTTTTAAGAAAACTTATGTGAAATATATTGATATGGGAGGTAGAGCATTCAATGAATACCTGCATTTTTTGTAACATACGTTATAGTGAAAAATATCTTGGATGAAAAATTTAAACCAGCAGGCTATAATATCGGGGTAAATATAGGAAAAACACTGGGACAAACAATATTTCATCTTTACTACCATATTATTCCTTGCTACATTGGGGATGTGGTCAATCTCCGGGGACAGTCCGTAATATTAAGAGGAGTTTAGTGCCTTATTAAATTTTTTCTAACTTTCATAAACTGACGTGTATCATAACTTATTGCGACAAAAAATCAGAAGAGTACTTTACTAAGTTGAAAAGTTAGCAATAACCATTTTATTTTAAGGAG
>JAWSUQ010000317.1:2017-3736 GCA_033549265.1 Bacillota bacterium | reverse complement strand
AGTAGAACTGCGCATAGCGGCAGTTAAGCAAACAGGCTTCTGGCTAGAAATAACTAAATCCAATAAATACGCTGTTTCCTCCAGGGTATCTGTTCCATGGGTTACTACTAGTCCCCCCACTTCTTTTCTTTTTAACACTTTGTCTACTAGCTTAGCTAAGGCAAACATCATTTTAGGATGCATATGAGGGCTAGGAATATTGGAAAACTCAATTACTTCGACAGGGCAAATATTACTTAATGGTGGAACCGCTTCAATCAATTTATTTCCTGCTAGTTCAGGAATAACCCCTTGCTCTGCAACCTCCTTCATAGCAATTGTTCCCCCTGTAGATATAACTACTATTTTTTCTGCCACAGGAACTACCCCTTTCTCAAAACAATTTATGTAAACATATTCTAAATTATTACTTAACCTTAATCCCTAATAAATAAGATTATCCTTAAGGTGGTATATCATACCCAGGAAAAAAGAAAAAACCCCCAATAAGAGAGTTTGATTCTTATAAAATATTATTTATGTATTAGTGCTTTTCTTTATACTGCTGAAGCTCCATTAGAAATTGATTATATACTTCATTTTTCCTTTTTTCCCTCTCCTGCTCTATCAATTGCTCTACAAAATCTAATTCTTCTCTCTTCATCTCCTTTAAGTGCTCTCGAATCTTAGATATCCGTTCCGTTTCATAGATTAACTTAATTGACATATTATGAATGGCCCCTTTGCTATAAATATTGCTTCTATTCAATAAATGATTAATTTATGTTTTCAACACATCAGGGCTAATCCCTCTTTGTAAAATATGCCATAGTGCGATAACAAAAACCCAAGAAATTTGTATAATCTAATAATATTAAAAAACTTTCAGTGAGGACTTTGCTGTCCTCTACTGAAAGTTTATAAAACGACCTGTTTTTAGCTCCCTTAAGTTAGCTTTCTTGATAGGAGATGCTTTCATCATCAATTGTAGAAACGCTATGAACATCTACTGTAATAAGTCCCTCTTTATCTAGTTCCTTAATAACTTCAAACAGGCTATCCTTTTTAGAGGCTGGCAGCTCTCTTACAAACCTGTTAATTTCATTGGGGCTTGTGTTATTGCTAAACTTTACGCCACCAAATTTTACATGCATGTCTTTTGTCATTAGTTATCTCCTTTCATTTGCTTAAGGTTTGGCTGTTAGCCATTTTTCCACATCACGCCAAAGCCTCCCCGAGGATTTTTCCATTCAATATTATCAAATAAGCACCCGTAACGGCAGGTTCCACATTCCACACAGCCCTCGTAGGCCACCTTTATTTCTTTCTCTTCCCATGCATAAACCATAGCCGGGCAGATAAAAGTGCACCATTTTTTATCACAGTCTGTCAGACACACGTGTTCGTCTTTTATCCGAATATGTGATTTATTATCAGGTTGAAACCTGATTAGATACAGCTTATCCTCTAGTTTCATCCCATCACCCTCCATGCTCTGAACATATCCTTAGAAATTTTCCAGAGAGATCTTTCCTGCCGTACCTTTGCCAAGATACGTTTTTGCTTTTCCCGCTTCGGCACGTTGTCTACCGTCAACAGCTCTTGGGCTGCAAAGTTGGCCAGTCGCGGATATAAAGTAAAGAAATGAGGATTTTCTTCCATGAAGGTTCCTACATGACGATATTTGTGTAAATCCTTTATGACGAAAGAGTTGTCCAGCTCTTGTTTATAAAGAGCTAG
>JAWSUQ010000317.1:0-2007 GCA_033549265.1 Bacillota bacterium | reverse complement strand
AAAATCTCCCCGCTCTTTTGCCCTAATAGCTGTTTCTGCCGCAATCTTTCCTGATATCATTGCCAGGTTGGACCCTTCTCGATGGATACCGTTTACCAGCATCGCTGCATCCCCTACAATCATTAAGCCGTGGCGATATAGCTTCGGCATAGCCTCATAGCCTCCTTCTGGTATCATATGAGCTAAATATTCCTTCACTTCTCCACCATGAAGCAGCCTTTTGACCATAGGATGATTCTTGAAATAATCTAATAGCTCATAGGGCGCTATTTTGTTTTTTAGCATTTGAGACATGATGGCTCCTACCCCGATGGATAGAGAATCTTTGTTTGTATAGATAAAGCCTGTTCCCATCATTCCCTTGGTAGCATCGCCATAAAGCTCAATGGTGGCTCCTTCACCATCATCCACATTGAATCTATCCTCAATAGTCCCTTTTGGCAATGCTATAATTTCTTTTACAGCTACTGCCAGCTGTTCTGAAGGAATATGCTTTTGCATTCCAGACTTTTGGGCGATTAGCGAATTGACGCCTTCAGCCAAAATAACTACGTTACCCAAAACCTCTCCTTGATTTCTCCCGGTTTTAACACCGATTACCTTTTCTCCCTCGTAGATCAATTCCTCTACTACAGTTTCGTTTATCAAAAGCGCTCCCGCTTCAACAGCCTGTTTAGCAAACCAATGATCAAACTTTGCCCTTAATACCGTAAAATTATTATAGGGCTCCTTGCCAAACAATGAGCATTTATAGCCTAAAGTTACTGCAGAATCCTTGTCTAACAGCCATGCCCTTTGCTCTATTAGATGCCGCTCAAGAGGAGCTCCCTTTTCCCAAAACTTGGGGATTAGTTCCTCTGTGGGCTGCCTATAAATTACTCCACCCATTACATTTTTGGCGCCAGGATGATCGCCTCTTTCAAAGATAATTACCTTTAGTCCGGCTTTGGCTGCTGTGTAAGCTGCAGCTATGCCTGCAGGCCCTGCACCAACTACTATTACATCAAACTTGTCCATATTTCCACCTCCTTATAATCTTTTTTTGAATTCCTCTGTCAATGCCGGAACTATACTATGCAAGTCGCCTACTAAGCCATAGGTTGCTACATTAAATATTTCAGCAGTGGGGTCATTATTAATGGCTACAATTACATCTGAGGTTTGCATTCCCACAAGATGCTGAATAGCTCCTGAAATTCCAATAGCAAAATATACCTTAGGCCGTACTGTCACTCCAGTTTGGCCTACCTGATGCTCAACTGATATCCAACCAGCCTCTACCGCCGCTCTCGATGCCCCTAGCGTACCTCCTAAGGTTTCTGCTAACTGCCGCAGCTTCTCTAGGTTGTCCTTACTGCCAACACCTCTTCCCGCTGCAATTATAATTTCCGCCTTATCTAAATATGTACCACTACCTTTTTCTTGTATGGTTTCAATTACTTTAATTAGCATATCCTCTTCCTTTAAATCAAAGGGCTCTTTTACTATTTCTCCCGACTTATCGTTGACCGGTTCTGGCATATCCAATACCCTTGGTCTTACAGTTGCCATTTGCGGTCGATGATGTCGACAAAGAATAGTAGCCATAATATTGCCGCCAAAGGCAGGACGTGACTGTAGCAAAAACCTAGACTCGGTCTCCACATCTAACTCAGTACAGTCAGCCGTTAAGCCTGTCTCTACTAACGTAGCCACAGAACCAGCTAAATCTCTTCCTAAGCTGGTAGCCCCCATCAAGAAGATCTCAGGATTATGCTTTTTAACTAAGGCTACTACCCCATGGGTATAAGCCTGATTGCGGAAGTCTTCTAACACCGGCGACTCCATCAAATAGACTTTATCGGCTCCATACTGAAAGGCCTCCTGAGCAATATTTTCCACATTATGTCCCAAAAGCACACCAGCTACTTCTGTTTTCAGTTTCTCTGCCAGCTTCTTTCCTGCGTCCATTAGCTCCCAGGAAACTGGAGCAACTTCTCCTCTATGTTGTTCAATAAATACCCATAC
>JAWSUQ010000316.1:0-3752 GCA_033549265.1 Bacillota bacterium | reverse complement strand
AACGTGCATCAAAAAAAGCAGAAGGTAGTGAACTTACCAAATAGCAGTATTCCTGAACGAGAGAATCAAGTTGTAACAGTTTTTAGCACTAAGGGCGGTGTAGGGAAGAGCACCGTTGCCGTTAATTTGGCGGTTTCTCTAGCTCAAAATGGAAAAAAGAAGGTAGCCTTAGTGGACTTAGACCTGCAATTTGGTGATGTGGCAGTAATGCTTAATGTGCTGCCTAAGAGAACTATTACTGAGCTAACACAAAATATAGAAACTCTTGATGAAGATGAGTTGGAGCAGTATCTAGTAGGTCACGAATCAGGGGTAAAGATTTTACCTGCTCCCAACCGTCCAGAATACGCCGATTTAGTTAGCTCCAGTCAGGTAGAAAAAGTTATTTCCCTTTTGAAGAAGAATTATGATTATATCGTGGTGGATTCTCCTCCATTCTTTCATGATACTAATATGGTGGCCTTAGATATGTCTGATCAGATTCTGCTAATAACTGCATTAGATTTATCTACGATTAAAAATTCAAAACTAAGTCTAGAGGTTTTTGAAACACTGCACCATAAGGTAAAAACCAAAATGATTGTCAACCGCTCATCGGAGGAAAATGGCATTAAAATTACAGATCTAGAGCATAGCTTGGGTTTCCTAAGCGCTTGTCATATACCTAGTGATGGACGAACGGTTATTGGTGCCATTAACAAAGGGATACCTTTTGTGACTAGTGAGCCAGATTCAAAATTAAGTAAGAGCATTGAACAGCTGAGAAGGATTGTGATGGAGAAGAAGGGAACCCAAAAAGATTTAAAGGTCAAAAAGAGTGGCATGCTTAGTCGACTATTTGGGTAGACAGAAGGGAGGCATTAAATGTCCCTATTAGAAAGACTGGAAAAGATAAAAGAAGCGCAGCAGAAGGAATTGAATGAATACAAAAAAAGCCAAACCGGCAACGGTCAACAAATAAATATCGAGCAAAAAAAAGATCCATTTGATGATATTAAGAATGAGATTCATAAAAAAATAATTGAAGACTTAGATGAAGAGGTTAGTGTTAAGGGTCAGTCAAAAGTATTGCTTTCTTCAGAACAAATGGCTGATAAAATAGAAGAATTGGCCCTACAAATAATTGAAGAAAAAGTTGATGTTATTTCTATAAATGACAGGGATCAGATTATAGCCCAAATGAAAGATGAAGTGCTGGGCTTTGGGCCAATTAATCCTTTTATTAATGATGAGAGTGTCAGTGAGATTATGGTTAACGGTCCTAAGCAAATATATGTAGAAAAAAATGGAAAGCTAGAGCTGACGAAGGCTTCCTTTCGCGACGATGCTCATGTACAGCGTATAATTGAGAAAATAGTTGCCCCCATTGGGCGAAGAATAGATGAAAGTATGCCCATGGTGGATGCAAGACTTCCCGATGGGTCCCGGGTTAATGCCATAATACCGCCATTGTCCCTAATCGGTCCCTGTATTACTATCAGAAAGTTTGCTAAAGATCCCTTTCAGGTTCATGACTTAGTACGATTTGGCACCTTAACTCCAGAAATCGCTAAGTTTTTAGAAGCTTGTGTGAAAGGGAAACTCAATATTTTGGTCTCCGGAGGTACTGGGTCTGGTAAAACAACTACCTTAAACGTATTGTCATCATTTATCCCAAATAACGAGCGAATAGTAACTATTGAGGATGCCGCTGAATTACAGTTAAGGCAGGAGCATGTCATTACTTTAGAAACCAGAGCTCCTAATATTGAGGGTAAGGGTGCTATTACTATGAGGGATTTGGTGCGAAATTCACTGAGAATGAGACCGGAGCGAATAGTAGTAGGTGAGGTCCGTAGTGGGGAAGCATTGGATATGCTGCAGGCTATGAATACAGGTCATGATGGCTCCCTTACTACCGGTCATGCTAATAGTCCCCGGGATATGCTGGCAAGACTAGAAACGATGGTACTAATGGCTGGAATGGAATTGCCGATAAGGGCTATTAGAGAACAGATTGCCTCGGCCGTTGACTTGATTATTCAGCAATCACGCCTCAGAGACGGCAGTCGTAAAATTACTCACATTACAGAGGTTCAGGGCATGGAAGGAGATACTATTGTCTTGCAGGATGTTTTTAGATATATTCAGCATGGTATTGATGAAAGAGGTAAGCTATTAGGCTCTTTTAAAGGAACGGGAATTAAGCCAAATTTCGTCGAGAAGCTTGCTGCGGAGGGTATTTCTGTTCCTGATGATGTATTTAATAATTAATTTATTTTAAAAGAATGACCTACTCTCAAGGGGGAGCAATATATGCTTAAATTAATCCTTTTTTTTACTTTTACAGCTGTAGTTTTGCTGATTGTTGGCATTCATTTTCTTTTCACTAATACTAGAAGACGTATTTCCTCAAGGCTTGAAACATATACCTCAAAAAATGCCTTTTTAGCTATGGTAGAAAAGCAAAATGCTAAAGCAAAACTTTCATTTAAAGAAATGCTATCGAAGATCAGCAAAGTATTCAAATCTGTTACCCTGGCCCATCGGCTGGAAGCGGAGCTGGAGAGGGCTGATTTGCCTTTGAAGGGTGAAGAGTTCATAACTTTAACGCTTTTAGCTATGACAGTACCTGCAATGTTGGTATTGTTAATTACTAAGAGCGTCATCATAGCTGTGTTATTTATCTTTCTGGGCTTTATCATACCAAACACGATGTTGAAATCTGCCCAAGCAAAACGGCTGGCCCAACTCAATAATCAAATGGGCGACACCTTGGTAATGATGGCCAATTCCCTAAGAGCAGGCTTCAGCTTTTTTCAAGCTATGGATTTAATCAGTAAAGAAATGCCAGCCCCAATCAGTCAGGAGTTTAACAGGGTATTAAGAGAGATGAATCTAGGGACTCCTACGGAAGAGGCTATTGAAAAGATGGGACAACGAGTTAAGAGTGAAGATATGGATATGGCCATTACTGCCGTTTTAATTCAACGACAGGTAGGAGGAAATTTAGCTGAAGTATTAGATAAAATTTCGCATACCATTAGGGAAAGAGTAAGAATTAAAGGAGAAGTTAAAACCTTAACAGCCCAGGGTAGAATTTCGGGGGTAGTTATAGGCTTGCTACCAGTGGCATTGCTGGCTGTTCTACTAATTATTAATCAAAGCTATGCTATGATGCTGTTTACCCATCCTATTGGCCTAATCTTATTAATCGGTGGTGCTTTTTCAGAAATTATGGGAATACTCCTAATCCAAAAGATCGTTAATATCAAAATTTAGGGGGACTGAAAATGATTGGAGTATTAGGTGAAAATTCAAAAATACTACTAGTGATAATAGTATTTTTGGCTACCTATTTTGGGGTAATATCTATTCATATTGTCACTTCAAGACAGCGAAATCAAATATTAGACAGACTTTCAGGTCTAAGTAGAAAACAAGAGAAATTTAAAGATGTGCGTAAATTTGAATTGGATGCACCCTTTTTTGAAAGGGCTATCAGGCCTATATTATCAAGGCTTGCAGATAAAACAAAAAAGCTTATGCCTAATGAAAAAGCCGAACTGTTACAACGAAAGCTTATTATGGCAGGAACCCCAGGCAACATGTCGACCAATGAATTTACTATGCTGCAATATGTTTTAGCCGTTACCTTAGCAATTCCTAGCATACTCAGTCTTACTGCCTTTGGAGACCTTACCCAAGTTCAAGTTGTACTGCTGGCAATTTTAGCAGCTATATTAGGATATATGCTTCCATTGGCTTACCTT
>JAWSUQ010000315.1:0-3775 GCA_033549265.1 Bacillota bacterium | reverse complement strand
AGTCGTGTAGCGACTGCTCACTAAACCAAAGATCATACTTAACACCAAAGTTAGCTAAAGCCGTCTCGATCAGGCTAAGCTTTTCCTTTAAGGCATAATCTACCAGCATCTCGCGCCGCAGCTCTTCCCCTGAGTTAAGGTATTTATCACCAACTTTTTCAATAAAGCCGGCAACTGTTTCCTTCACGTCCTCTCCATGATAGCCATCCTCTGGAAAAGGTACATCCTGGCCTAGCTGCTGAAAATATCTGGCCTCTAGCGATTTACCAAAGTTCTGAATCTGATTGCCGGAGTCATTGACATAGTACTCTCGGGCAACCTTAAAGCCTGCTCTATCTAGCAGACTGGCTATAGTGTCCCCTAATGCTGCCCCACGGGCATTGCCCATATGCAGCAACCCAGTTGGATTGGCGCTAACAAACTCCACTTGTACTCTCCTGCCTTCACCAATGTCAGAGGAACCATAATTGACATCTGTATCCTCTACCACCGGCAGCAGCTGATCAAGCCAAGCTGGATTTAGAGAAAAGTTGATAAAGCCGGGCCCCGCTATTTCTGTTTCCTTAATAAAGGTACCGGCAGTGTCAAGGTGTTGAATCAAGATAGTGGCTATCTGCCGTGGAGGAAGCTTTGCTACTTTCGTTAAAGCCATAGCTATGTTGGTAGCATAGTCACCATGACTTTTCTCTCTAGGTACCTCCAGCACAAATGAGGGCAATTCTTCAAAGAAAAGTTCCCCAGCTTCCTTTGCTTTATTTGCTGCTGCAGTAATTTGACTGATTATTTTATTCCGCAAGTTATCTACTATTCTCAAAGCCAATCCTGGTATGCCAACAAATCTGGCCAGCTCCCAGGGTTCACCTCCTAAATTCTCTTAATTTGCTAAGCTTTGGACCGAAATAAGCAGTTGATTGTCACTTATTTTTTCTCTTCCTGTTTTTAACTCATACTCTAGATTAATACTTCCACCAGCATCTGTCAAGTCTACCTCTACTTTAGAGGGTATTACTGCTAATTGCATAGTACCATAAGGGGTAATATAAAAACCTGAATTGAAGACTCCTTCCTCAAAGGTCTGCTTTAGCTCTGAAGTACCCATGCGGTTAAGGGTTACTTTTTGCGGTTCAATTTTTAATGAAGTAGTCGTGCCTTCCATTCCCGAGAGAATTGACTCATTGTACACTATATAATAGCCCTGCTCTTTTACAAAGAAGCTGCCCTCGGTGATGAACTCTATGGTGTCCTGCTCTCCCAAATCATTGGTTTGAGTCCCTTTAACCTTTACCAACACTTCTCTCTTCATCCTATCCGCCCCTTCTTTTTTATAGTAGTACTATTACAGTTTATTCTCTGAGCAGGTTAAATTATCCTTTGTCAAAGAATCAAATATTCCCTCTAATTTGAAACTTTTTCAGGGTTTTGGCTGGCTTAAAATATAAATAGGATGCCTCTTATGGGCACCCTACTATGCTTTAATAGCTATTAATCACTTTTATCTCAATGACTCTATTTTCTATGCCTATTCTTAAAGGTTACACATAGGGTGTGCTCAGAATTTAATGGCTCCCTGATGGCATCCTCACTATTAACGGTTATCCTATCGGCACCACACTTATTATGGGTATTAAACTCACAGTTCTCAACATTACAATTGATTTCAGTCACCTATATCACCTCCATTACGTGTATAGCATATCCTAAGCTTATAGCAATTATTCTATTTTGTTCTTTCCTTAGCTAGGATTGTTCTAACAATTAATAGTCCAGCCAATGCCATAGATCCTACCCCTAAGGTAGTACTTAGAGTATTGGCGCCAAAGCTCAATAAGATGGCGCCGCTAATTAAAAGCCCCACTGTAATAATTGCTTGGCTCACTCGACCACTGCTAGTAAAGTTTGAATTAACTAGGGGGTCAAGATCCTTATGGGCTAGCAGAACCTGCTGCTTGCCGTCAGCTAATTTTTCTAATAGCTTAGAAAGCTGCAGCGGGGATGAGCGCAGCTCTCTTATGGCCGCTACCGAGTTAAGCATAAGCTGCTCCGAGGCCATCTCTGGCTGCAGCTCCCCCTGAAGATGGCGTTGGGCCAGGAGTGAAATTTCTTGAATAAGGCTTAAGTTTGGGTGCAACCTTCGGGCAACAGCTTCTGTGGTAACTAAAGCTTTGCCAAATAAGTAAAAGGAGCTGGGAAGATAGATGCCATGGGTAATGGCCATGTCAATCATACCGTAAATCACCTTGCTAAAGGAGATATCCCCCCGATCGGCTCCCTGGACTACATCCATCAATTGGCTGGCATCTTCAAAGAGCAAATGGCTGTCTATTTCTTGGTAGGTACTGCCTAAGGTGCAAATTACCGAAATCATACCGTTAACATCGTAGTTCTTTAAGGCGGTTAAAAGCAGGGCTGCTTGGTAACGAAACTCATGATCTAATCTGCCAACGATGCCATAGTCTAATAGAATCAGTTCCTCCTGGCTAGTAAAGAGGAGGTTGCCTGGATGAGGGTCTCCATGAAATACTCCTCTTGTAAAAAAGGGTTCTAGGACGGCATTTATTAAGCCCTTACCAAAGGCCAACCGCAGGCTTTCCTTTGGGGCTGTAGCTAAAAATTGGTCTAGCTTCATCCCCTCCATATACTCTAAGGTAAGTATTTTTTTGGTGGAATACTGCCAATAAACCCGGGGTACTTTAATATCCGCCTTAGCTGCTAAGGTAGCTTTAAAATTTTCCATGTTTAATGCTTCTTTATTAAAGTCCATTTCACTGTGGATCTGTCGGGCAAAGAGCTTAACCACCTCTTTCACCTTGCAAACCCTGCCTATTACACTTTTATTGAGATATGGTGTTAAATACTTAAGGGCTGCTATATCTTGGTTAACCAGTTCTACTAGCTTTGGTCGCTGAATCTTTAAAGCTACCTTTTCTCCAGTAGCAAGCACCGCTTGATGCACTTGGGCAATGGAGGCACTGGCTACAGGCTCATAGTTAAATTCTCGGAATAGCTCTAAGGGCTTACGGCCCAACTCTTCTTCAACAAGCTGGTCCAGCAGCATACTTGGAAAGGGCCGCACCTGATCCTGAAGCAGCGCCAGCTCCTTTACGATAGCTGGCTCCACTAAATCTGGGCGCATGCTTAATAATTGACCTAGCTTAATAAAGGTAGGTCCAAGATCTTCAAAGGCTTGGCGAATCCGCCGACCCAGCTCTCTGTTGGAGCCTGCCACAGAAGGTTCAGGTAAGACACCAACCCCCATGGCAATTGGCTTTTTGCTAATTCTGCCAATTGCCTTAGGAAGGCTAGCCATTTCCTTGGTTATTAGTCCATTCTTATATAGCACCTGCACAATTTGGGCAGTGCGTTTAACTAAGGGTAGCTTAATCAGGTTCAAAAGCTTTACTCCTAACTAATTACTGTAATTTGTTTCCTTTTCTACAGGTGTATTATGAGTATTTCTGCCACTTTTCATACAGAGCATTATGCCCCGCCTATAAAATAAGCTACTATTATCTATTTTCTATGCTATAATTTATTATCATAATGACTAAGAGCATAATATGCTTAGTTTTACTTTCTTCAAGATGGAGGGCAAGTTAATGTCAAAAGGATTTTTTTATGTGCTGCTTTCTGCGGTGTGCTTTGCCACTAATGCTATATGGATTAAACTAGCCTATGAGGAAGGGATGACTCTCTGGCAACTCTTATCTTTGCAATCGGTAATAGCTAGTCTATTTTTGACAGCTATTGCTCTAATAACTAACCCAGGCTCCTTCAG
>JAWSUQ010000314.1:0-3791 GCA_033549265.1 Bacillota bacterium | reverse complement strand
GTGTAGGGTAAAAATCCTGAACCTGTTCAGGCATATAGCCTAAATCCCGAATATACTCAGCTAATTCAATGGCTTCCTTTAAGGTTGACCCTGGATGACTTGACATTAGATATGGAACAAGAAATTGATTCATGCCCAAATCTTCGTTTATCTTATGATACTTCTTAACAAATTTCTCGTAAACCTCTTTCTGGGGCTTGCCCATTTTACCAAGCACCTCATCAGATATATGCTCTGGTGCTACCTTTAACTGCCCGCTAATATGATGCTTACATAGCTCTTTAAAAAAATCATCATTTTTATCACTTATCAGATAATCGTATCTTAGTCCCGACCTGACAAATACTTTTTTTACATTGGGCAGCTCCCTCAAATTCCTCAAAAGCTTTAGGTAATCCTTATGGTCTACCTTTAGCTGTTTACATGGATTAGGAAATAGGCATTGCTTATCGATACATACTCCATGCTTTTCTTGCTTAGTACAGGCTCTATGCCTAAAATTGGCCGTTGGCCCTCCCACATCATGGATATAACCCTTAAAGTCAGGCTCCCATACAAACTTTTCTGCCTCGGCCATGATAGAACGATGACTTCGGGATTGTACTACCCTTCCTTGGTGAAAGGTTAGGGCACAAAAGCTGCAGCCACCAAAGCAGCCTCTATTGCTGATTAGGCTGAATTTTACTTCTTCTATTGCTGGGATGCCACCCTCCGGCTCATACATAGGATGATAAGTTCTCATGTAGGGCAAAGAATATATATTATCCAACTCCGCTTGAGTCATGGGCTCATGAGGTGGGTTTTGCACCACATAGTAGCTTCTATAGTTCTCTACCAAGGTTTTGCCAACTATTGAATCCATATTGTTATATTGAACCATAAAGCTTTTTGCATATTTTATCTTAGACTCTAATATTTCATCATAATGTGGCAAAAACAAGGGCTCGTGAGGCCGTTCTTTATCCTTAGTTTTGTAAACAGTACCTTTAATAAAGGTAATTTCTTTAATAGGTATGCCGCTTTCTAAAGCCTCTGCGATCTCAATAATTTGACGTTCTCCCATGCCGTAAACTATTAAATCAGCTTTTGCATCTAATAATATTGATCTTCTAACCTTATTAGACCAATAGTCATAATGGGCAAAGCGCCTTAAGCTAGCCTCTATGCCCCCTAGAATAATGGGGACATCGCTGTATGCTTCTTTAATTCGATGGGAGTAAACTATTGAGGCGCGGTCTGGCCTATACCCACCTTTGCCGCCAGGGGAATACAGGTCATCATTTCTCTTCTTTTTAGCAGCGGTATAATGATTTACCATCGAGTCAATATTTCCTGCCGTCACTAAAAACCCCAGCTTTGGCTTGCCCAAAGCTTTAAAGTCTTTAGTGTCCTGCCAGGAGGGTTGAGGGATCATACCTACCTTGTAGCCTCTATTTTCTAACACTCGTCCAATAACTGCAGCACCAAAGGAGGGGTGATCCACATAGGCATCACCCGAAACTAGGATAAAATCAAGCTGCTCCCAGCCTCTTTCTCTCATATCCTCAATACTTATAGGTAAAAATTTAGTCATAAGTTAATCATTCCTTTAGTTTTAAGCATATTGCTATTTTACCCTAGTATTTGCCAAAAAAATACCCCCTATTTAAAAAGGGGGAATGGAGCTTACACCATAATTTTGCAGATATGATTTGTAAATTCTACTGGATCATTTATTGGCAATCCTTCAATCAACAGCGCTTGGTTGTATAATAAGTTTGTAAATAAACTTACTTTTTCCTTATCTTTTTCAAAAGCAGCTTTTAAAGAGTTAAACACTTCATGGTTAATGTTAATCTCCAGAACTTTATCTGCTTTGATCTCTTCACTGTTAGGCATCGCTTTCAGAATTTTTTCCATTTCAATTGATACTTCTCCCTCAGTAGATAAGCATACCGGATGGGTCTTTAGCCTTTTCGATGCCTTTACATCCTTTACTTTCCCAGCTAGGAGGCTTTTCATATAATCAAACAGCTCTTTATTGTCACTCTCTACAGTCTCTGCTTCTTTTTGACTTTCTTCAGCCTCTAGCCCTAAGTCACCGCTAGATACCGATTTGAATTCCTTTTCTTTATAGGTCATCAACATTCTAATAGCAAACTCGTCGATATCTTCCGTAAAGTAAAGAATCTCATAGCCTTTTTCTGCCACAAGTTCTGTTTGAGGCAGCTTCGCTATTCGCTCATTGCTCTCTCCTGAAGCATAATAGATGAATTTCTGATCTTCTGGCATTCTTGCCACATATTCAGCTAATGTTACTAGCTTCTTTTCCTTAGATGAGTAGAACAATAATAGATCCTGCAGCACTTCTTTGTTGCTTCCAAAGTCGCTATAAACACCATATTTTAGCTGTCGGCCAAAGGACTTGTAGAATTCCTCATACTTATCCCTTTCATCCTGTAACAACCCTTCTAGCTGACTTTTTATTTTATTTTTGATGTTCTTGGCAATTAGCTTCAGTTGTCTGTCATGCTGCAGCATTTCCCTTGATATATTAAGAGATAGATCTTCAGAATCCACCATGCCTTTAACAAAACTAAAATAGTCAGGCAATAAATCTGAGCATTTGTTCATTATCAGTACGCCATTTGAGTATAGCTCTAAGCCCTTTTCATATTCCTTGGTATAGTAGTCAAAAGGTATGTTCTCTGGAATAAAGAGAATTGCATTATATCTAACAGCACCGTCAACACTAATGTGGATATGCTTAATTGGCTTATCAAAGCCATAGTGCTTCTCAGCATAGAAATTCTCGTAATCCTCTGTAGTAAGTTCATTTTTATTCTTTCGCCAAATAGGGACCATGCTATTGATAATTTTTTCTTCTGAATAATCCTCATAATCATTTTCGCTGCCTTCTTTGGGCCTTCTACTCGTTACATCCATTTTTATTGGATAGCGAATAAAATCTGAGTACTTCTTGATGATATTTTTCAATTTGTACTCTTCTAGATATTCGTCATAATTTTCGTCCTCTGTGTTGTCCTTTATTTTAAGGATAATGTCGGTACCCACCGTAGCCTTTTCCCATGGCTCAATGGTATAACCGTCTGCTCCTGTTGACTCCCACTTATAAGCCTCCTCACTGCCAAGAGCCCTACTTATTACTGTAACAATTTCTGACACCATAAATGCGGAATAGAAACCCACACCAAATTGGCCTATAATATCGTGACCATCCTTGCTTTCATTTTCCTTTTTAAATGCCAAAGAGCCACTTTTTGCTATAACTCCAAGATTATTTTCTAGATCCTCCTTAGTCATACCAATACCAGTATCAGAGATAACTAATCTTCTATTTTCTTTATCAAAAGCTATCTTTATGTAGTAGTTGTTCTTGTCAAAGATTAGTTTATCGTCAGTTAATGCTTTATAATATATTTTGTCAATTGCGTCACTAGCATTAGAAATCAACTCTCGTAAAAATATCTCTTTATGAGTATAAATGGAGTTGATCATTAACTCTAAAAGTCTTTTGGATTCGGCTTTAAATTGTTTTTTGGCCATTAATATATCTCTCCTTTCAAAAAAACTGCTGGTCTAATCATTAGCACTCACGGACCCCGAGTGCTAACTATAGTTTTTATATATCATATACTCTTTTTTAAGTCAAGATTTAATAGACATTTTTTATTTCAAAACCTCATGCAGTAAGGTATCAAAGCAATCTACAGCCTTATATTTAACAGTATCACTGCTTATTTTTTTAAAATGCTCTTTGGCACAGTGTATTTTCAGCTCCTCTACCTTCC
>JAWSUQ010000313.1:0-3817 GCA_033549265.1 Bacillota bacterium | reverse complement strand
CCTGTTCAACTTGCCAAATAAAAACCTTATTAATCACCAAAATCGCAATTTGCTTAAGTTCACCCTTAAGGTAGTTGTTTTTTCCAGCACTATCCCAGCTTAAGGCCAGAAAAATTTTACTCTCCTTTGCAAGGAGTTCCTCAAGAGCTTTAGCTGCGTTAGGCTCGTCAACCATCAAAGTGTCTACAACTAGGCTTAAACTAGTACCCTGAGCTTGCTCTATTTCCTTTGGCAAGTCATTGATTAAAGATTTAAATTCGAGTCTGCTAAAAATATCTATAATTCTTTGGTGATCCCATTGACTGTTGTCCAAACTAGTTACATCTGTTATTTTAATAGGAGCATCACAGGCAATAGTAGCCAGTTCTTTGCTCAGGAGCGCTTGATCCTTATATTCTCTTAACTTTTCCTGCAGCTTGGCACCCTTAATTTGGCCTGTAGCTGCCAAGATGCTTTCTAACGTACCATACTCATGGAGCAACTTAAGCCCTGTCTTCTCTCCTATTCCAGGGACTCCTGGTATATTATCTGAGCTATCACCCATTAACCCTTTTAAATCAATAAACTGATCCGCAGTCAACCCGTATTTTTCTGCTAATGTCTCAGGGCTATATTCCTCAATTTCACTAATACCTTTTCTGGAAAGTTTTACCCTTGTAGCAGGGCTGACCAGTTGCAAACTATCTCGGTCACCTGTAACGATAAAATTATAATATCCCTGCTGCTCCCCTTGACGCACCAAGGTACCAATTAAATCGTCTGCTTCATATCCTTCAAGCTCAAAGATAGGTATTTTCATTGCTGCTAACAGTTCCTTAACCAACTGAAATTGTGGTCTTAATTCATCAGGGGTAGCCTTCCTAGTCCCTTTATACTGGGCAAACTGCTGGTGGCGAAAGGTCACTTTGCCAATATCGAAGGCCACCGCTAAATAGTCAGGCTGTTCCTCTTTGATAATTTTTAGTAACATTTTCGTAAACCCGAATACACCGTTAGTAAATTCTCCCTTAGCTGTAGCCAACAGAGGCAATGCGTGAAATGCTCTATGAATTAAGCTATTCCCATCAATAATAAAAAAGCGTTTTTTATCACTCATAACATCACCTTCTTCTTCCCGTTTATTTTCCCCAATTTTGTTTATACTATCATCAATAAAATCATGTTTCTAATGTACAAAAAAATTCGGTAGACAGCTCTGCTATTCCTGCCCACCGAATTTATTTTTAACTTCAAAGGCGCTTATTAACTTGCTATTTTCTAAACCTGTGACCTTTTTTCAAAATCACTAAAGTTATTAGTGCTCCAACAATAATAATTATTGGTAAGCTAGCGCCCCCTATCACAACTAAGTCTCCTAATAAACCTAACATCTTATTAGTTGTTAGAATAAAGGCCTCAATAGCTCGCTCCCATACACCTGCGAATCCTGGAGAGACAATTTGTTGAGTGCTTAAGCTGCTTTCCCTGATAGTTAGGTTAATGGTGGATAAGTCTACTACATGGTTGTAGTATCTGATCCTACCCTCTAAATGCTCAATTTCGCTCCTTGTATTCCCAAGCTCCCGCTCAATATTAAGCACATCTTCCAAGATATCTGCTTGTTTTAGCAGCTCTAACAGCCGTTCTTCCTTTTCTCTAGCGACCTTCAGTCTCCCGTCTACATCATAGTACTCCATGGTAACATCGTCACCGGCAAGGCGCCTGTTCTTAAACTTTCCTAGCTCCTCTAACTGAGCCACAGCAATTTCAAAGCTTCCTTGAGGGACTCTGATCACTAATTGACCATAATAGTTCCCTTGCTCCAAAGTGGAGTGGGTTGAATCTTGAATATATCCCCCTAAACTAACCGCCAGCTCCTCAACCTGATGCACTACCCCCTGATACTCTACAACCTCCAGCTCAAGAAAGGCATTTTTAATGACCTTTCGCGTATATTCCTCCTTAGGTTCTTCAGCCATAACACCAACCCTGTCGCCATCAGTAACCTGTATCTCCATTTCAGGCATAATCATGGCAATTTTTTCTTGCTCTTGGCGACTCATATCAGGAGCTGGGGCGCTTCTAGGCATCTCATTGGTCATATCATCGGTAGCCATATCATAGAAGGCTTCGTTAGCCGATTCACCATACCCTCCTGCCATACTCATCTCAGAAGAGCCTGAGCTAACAGTATCTTTGGCCAAACTTCCTAGATTTAACAGCCCTAGTTGGGAGGTAATTTGTCCTATAGCAACTGCCATAAAGAGCACTGCAGCAACTGCTACCACTGGAAGCCATGCTCTTTTCTTTTTGCTCTTATTAATTTCAACTACCTTTTTATCCTCTTTTAGCTTCTCTAATAACCCCGCTCTAAAGTGGGAAGGAGGCTCAACATCCGGTAATCCGTTCATAAGGTCTATAGTCATCTTTAAGCTGTCTAGCTCTGCCCTACAATTACTGCAGCTTGATAGGTGCTCTTCTACTGTACTTTTAGTCTTTGAGTCTAGCATTCCGTCTACATAGGCGGACAATAGCTCTTCCATCTCTTTACATGTCATTACCGTTCCCTCCTTTCACCTTATTTGACGAGTAATTGGAACACTTTGTTCCCTGTCTATAATTAATTTATTTTTAAGCATATTTCTAGCTCTACTTAGTCTTGATTTGACGGTCCCTAAAGAAATATTTAATTCAGCAGCTATTTCTTCATAGGAGAATTCCATAAACTCCCTCATTACCAGTACCATTCGATAATCCTCAGGTAGCTGTTTTATCAGCTGTTGTATATAGTCCTGGAGCTCTTTTTGCTCTATTTCCTGTTCAGGCGTATTGCTAAAATCCTGTAACTGCTTGCCTAGGGCCTCCCCTTCATACTGCACCGGCTCATCAATGGAGCTTACCTTAAGTTTATTCTTTCGTAAAAAATCTCGACACACGTTAGCTACCACATGATGTAACCAAGTGCTAAAGGAGGACTCCCCTCTAAAGTTTTTAATAGAACGAAAAATCTTGATAAAGGCTTCTTGGGCCAAATCGCAGGCATCTTCGTGATTACCCATCATCCTATAAGCGATAGAGTAGACCCTTTTTTCATATAGCACTACCAATTCTTCAAAGGCTGCTGTATCTCCCTGCTGACATTTCTTTATTAAATCATCATCGGTAATCTGCACCAATAGCCCTCCCCTTTCATGGCTACTTCTCAATATTATTTAGACGAATTTTTTTTGAAAAAGTTCCCGACTGCTAACTGGCCTCTGCCAATAATAGCTTCTCCATGCTTATCCTTTATGGTATCTAGCACTTTGTGTAAACGTATACTTTTTTCCTTACCTTCCTCTAGTAAAGGCTCCTGGCTAAATAAAGCAAGCTGTTCCATGGCCTTGTCAGTGTTTTTGAAGTTACTGACTGTAACTCCAATTAATCTTACAGGCATTTTCAATGCCTCAGAATCTAACAGCTCTTTGCTATACTTGAAAATCTCTGAATCTATATCTGTAGGAGTTGAAACAGTAATACTTCTCGTTATTTGACTAAAATTGCTGTACTTAAGCTTTAAGCTGATAGTGCTTCCAGTGAGATTATTTTTCCGTAGACGTCGTCCCACTTTTTCCGCTAGCTTTAGTAAAACTTGTCCTAGCTGAACTTTATCACTATAGTCCTTAGCAAAGGTTATTTCATTACCAATCGACTTAGCGGCCTCATTTGGCACTACTGCTCTATGATCAATTCCTTGAGCAAGCTCTAAAATATGACTGGCACACAAGGTTTATTCCATCATTAGAATCACGAAGAAGAAGATCATCATATTTTATAATAATATCTAATACAGTATCCA
>JAWSUQ010000312.1:0-3820 GCA_033549265.1 Bacillota bacterium | reverse complement strand
ATATAGTTTCGAGCCTATATAAATTGCTCATGCATGCGACAAAAGCAAAATGCAACCTCAGGGTCAAATTGGGTGCCGGCATTATTGGCGATTTCCTTCATGGCCACCTCATGGGTTAAGGCACTCCGATAGGACCGGTCTGAAGTCATGGCATCATATGCGTCTACTACACCGATTATCCTGGAAATTAGAGGTATTCTTTCTGCTCGCAATCCATTAGGATAGCCGGAGCCATCATAGCGCTCATGATGATGCTTGCTGTACAGTGCAATATCCCGGTAGTTTGACATGGTATTAAGGATGATATAGCTCATTTCCGGGTGGCCTTGAATAGTCTTATATTCAGCAGCTGACAGCTTGCCCGGCTTATCTAAGATATTACTAGGTACTGCCACTTTTCCTGCATCGTGCAAGAGACCCGCCACTCGGCACTTTTTTATCTCTTCTCCAGACAATCCTAAAGCTTCCGCCAGCAATACAGAATACTTACTTACTCTTTTGGAATGCTCCTTAGTATAAAGGTGCTTCGTATCAATCACCTTGCTCAAAAGCTTAATGCCGTGCTCTGCCTCTTGAAAAATTGGCAAGGAGCAATTGTCAGTAAAGATACTTGAAGATATTTTTTTGCTTAGTTTACTGTATTCATCGGGAATAAAATCGAGCCAGTCTCTGTTTTTTCTGATTGTGCTAGCAGCCTGATGTACTAATACACCGTTAAATTTTCTATCTGTCATCCGCTTAAGCTCAGCTAAGATTTCCTTGTGAGTTAATGGTGGCCGATGCACACGTTTGGCGGACAAGGCTGACAAGCAATCCGCTAAGCCTACCACCTGTACCGAAAGGGGAATCTCCTCTCCCTTAAGCTTATCAGGATAGCCGGAACCGTCCCAACGCTCATGGTGCCAACGAACTATCTTTCCTACCGGTTTTAGCTGAGGGATTCTGTTGATAAGCTTTTCCCCATAGATAGGGTGTTGCTCCAGCTCTTTCCGTTCTTTATCTGTTAAATATCCGCTTTTAAATAGTAAGGTATCACTTAAATATATTTCTCCCAGGTCATGTAGCAGGGCTCCATACCACCAGTACCCAGGGTCAAGGTCTAACTGATTCTCCCGAATATTTAATTCCTGGAGGAGACGCCATGTCAATAGGGCCACATGCTGCCCATGCTCTAAGGGGTGACTTTCTCCAATCGACATTATTAGGGATAAAGCTTCAAAAATTTCACCACATTTATTAGTTGTCATAATAGAGTCCAAGTTGCTAGCAGTCATAGAAGCCTCCTGAAAATTAGCATAACCTTCCTTTTCGCTGTAAACACAGTTTTTTCCTGCTATAGTTATTACAATTTAACTATTTTTCAACTCTTTCTCCCATATTGTGACCTAGAGCTAGCGTAAATACCTGAACTTCTTTAGCTTGTGCTACTAGCAGCACCTTAGCAGCATAATGGCAACTTAACCCGGTAGTGAGGACATCATCTAAAAGCAGCACCACTTTATTTTCAAAGCTATTTTCACTTATGGAAAAAGCATCTTCTACATTTGCTATCCGTTCATTACGGGTCAGCTTACTCTGGGTTTTAGTATATTGATGTCGTACAAGTCCCTCTAGCAGTGGCAGCCCCAGCTCCGCCGCAACATGTTCTGCCAATAGCTCCGCTTGGTTAAAGCCCCTTTCAGCCAGCTTCTTTTGATGCAGCGGCATTGCTACCACCCCTTGGGCCCGTCGATAACAGGGATTTTTGTATATTTCGTCTACCATTAAGCTAGCCAAAGGCTTAGCCAACGACTTTTTGCCTACGTACTTTAAGCTATGAATTGCTTCTTTCAAAAAACCGGTGTAAAAGCCTACTGCTCTAGCATAGGTAAAAGATCCTGAATAAAGCCTGCACTCTGTACAGGCGCCAGTACCCTCAAGCTGTTGCCGAATAGCCCCTAGCTCTTTGCCACAGCGGCTGCACCTTGGCTCCTTCACAGGCGCCAACCGACTTAAGCAACTTTGGCAAAAGTCATGATAACCAGTCTCTTTTCCACATAACCGGCAGCTGTTCTTAGCAGGAAAAATCAACTCCGCCAAGCTGGTTAACCAGCTATCCATCCCCATCATTACTTTAATCCCCAGCTATTCCGAGCCAACTGGGGGCTTTCTCTTAAGTAGCCTCTTCCCTGAGCCTCCTGGTTCTGCTCCTTTATCCGAGCTACCGCCTCCTCCATGGCAGCAGATGGTTTGTCTCCTACAAACATTACCTTTCCGTTAGGATAAATGCCGCTTCTTCCAGCCCTACCGGCCATTTGCACCAAGGTCCCTTCATCAAATATCTTTTGATAGTTGGCAAAAAGCACTAGGACATTGGCCCTTGCCATTGTTATGCCTCGCTCCATGATAGTGGTTGATACCAGCACCGGATACTCTCCCGCGGCAAAGCCAATTCTCTTCTCATCTCGCTCAGGATCTCGGGAATGGCTGTAAGCCACCCATTCACCAGCAAAATCGTTAAAGGGCGGCAGCTGTAGCCTATGTTTCAGGCTTTTGCCCACCTGCTCCGTAAGATAGACTGAAGGGGTAAAGATAAATAGCTGAGCTAAGTCACCTTCGATTGTTTTATGGATAAATTTCAAAACCTCTTTGCTAAAAACTACTTTCCCATCCTGCTGCACCTTGCAGTGGTTGCCCGTTAAGATAACAGGCTCCGGCACTGGGTAGCCATGATGCCTAGCAGGAATGTGAATCAGCTTCATCTTTCCTTTCTTAGCCTTTTGGTACATTTCCTTAGAGGGGGTAGCACTCATAAAGATAATCTTCCCCCCCTCCTTTTTAGCCCGCCAAACCGCATAATGGAGCATCTGATTGTCTTTATATGGATAGGCATCAACTTCATCTAACACTACTAAGTCAAATTGCCGATAAAATCTAATCACCTGATGGGTAGTGGCTACCACCAGCTGTGCCGGGGCGTATTTTCCCTGCGAGCCTCCATAGAGAGCTATTATTTCCACTTGAGGAAAAGCCTTTTCCAGTCTTGGCAAGAGCTCCAGCACCACATCCCGCCGAGGGATGGCAAATAAAACTCTTCCACCCTGCTGCAGCACCTGACTAATGGCGGCAAAACTCACCTCTGTCTTGCCGGCACCACAGACTGCCCATACTAAGGCTTCCCGCCGCTCTTCCAGCTCCACAAATTCCAGTACCTCCTCAGAGGCATCCTGCTGCGCCTTAGTCAAGCTGAAACAGAGCTGGGGTATTACCTGCATCTCCTCATCTTTTGGGCCCAAGCTATTACCAGTTACGCCGTAGAGAGGCCGGCATAGCTTGCTTTCTCCCATTGTTTGACATTCTTCACAGTAGAAGCAGCTGCCGTTGCAATCAATACAGCTCATAGTCTCAATATTAGTACTGGTGCCACAGCGGACACAGACCAGCTTTCCCTGCCCCAGATAAGCTATCCCAGGATAGAGCTGGCATTCTCCCTTTAGATAAGCCAGCTGCAGCAGCAGCTTTAGCTGAAAGGCGGGCCATCCCTCAAGGTAGCTTTCACTAACCGCTTGTAAGATTTCCTTAGTAAATAATAGCTTGCCCTCCAGCACTTCTAACACAAGCTGAACATCATGGGCAATAGTCAAATCTATTTCTCCCGTTTCAGATTCAGTATACTTTTGCCAGTCTGGGTCTAGCTCCTCGCCCTTCAAAAGTTTTAAGGCCTTCCCCTGAAGCTGATCGATAAATAAATTCATATTTGGATGCATTCTTTTATTCCAGAAGCTTTTGAGCTGATCAATAAGGGGAAAAGCACCGCTCTCTAACTGCACTAAGCTATTTC
>JAWSUQ010000311.1:0-3828 GCA_033549265.1 Bacillota bacterium | reverse complement strand
CTACCAAAGGTATAAGAAGATGCCATTTTTTAGAAAGAGATTTCTTTAAGTCAGGTAACTCTGCATCGGTTAAAGTTCCTATATTATTTTTAACCGCTTCTAAATGGACCATTATAAAAATTGCAGTAAAATAAAGCACTGCTGGTAGAACTGCATGTTTTACAATCATTATATAAGGAATACCAGTAAATTCGGACATAAGAAAAGCTACGGCACCCATTACTGGTGGCATATAAGCTCCTCCTACTGAAGCAACAGCCTCAATAGCTGCAGCAACATGCGGTTTATAACCTAAACGCTTTATAGTAGGTATTGTTATAGTGCCTGTTGTCATGACATTAGCTACAGCACTACCAGAAATGGAACCCATTAGTCCGCTACTTATCACAGCTACCTTGGCAGGACCACCATTACTCTTTCCTGTTATTGCTTGGGCAATATCCATAAATAATTGGTCTACTCCTGCAACTTGCAAAAAAGTACCAAAAATAATAAATAATATAATAAAGCTGGATGCGACACCCATTGGAGTTCCAAATATGCCGTTCAAAGTTAGGTAATTAATTTCAACCATGCGTTCTAATGAATATCCACTATGTCTTAAAAGACCTATTGGGATATAATTTCCTAAAAATCCATATAACAAAAATATTATACTAATTGTTGGTAAAATCATACCTATCACCCGTCTAGCACCTTCAAATATAAGTAAAATAAGAAGTATTCCTAAAACTATTTCTATTGTTTTAACTGGAGTAAGTCCCTCGAAACGTCTAGTAACCTCATTATAGTTTAAAAATAAATAACCTACTGAAACTACACTTAGAATTACAAATGGTATATTTTCTAACCAGATATTTCTTTTTGTAGCATTCTTATTCATTGGATATATCAAATATACAAGCACAAGACTCAACATCAAAAAAATACCTCTTTGTTGTAACGCTTCTAAACCTCCAAACAACGCTATATAAATATGAAATAATGACATGCTTATCGCAATAATACTTACTATTCTCTGCAGTAAACTACCTTCTTTTAGTATGGTTTTTCTATGATTCATTGCTTTAACCTCTGACCAATAAAATATTTTAACTGGTCCTGGATTCAATTTTTAAGTATCCAGGACCAGCACTAGTCTCTTCTCTTGCTTAGTAAAATTTTTAATATTTATATCTAATTTGACTCTACTTTCAAGTCTGCTTACTGCTTAAACTTATGTATACAAAATATCTCTAGCCTAGTTCCATTAATCTTCGAATAACTTACATTAATCCCTTTTCTTCAAAAAATTTCACAGCTCCAGGGTGAAAAGGAATTCCTAAATCTCGTGTCATATCTTCATGTGACACATCTCTCATATCAGCTGAGACTTCAGATAAATAATCCCAATTTTCAAAGATGACCTTGGTTATTTTATAAGCTATTTCATCTGGAAGATCGGCAGTTGTATGCAATACATTGATAGTAGCAGTAGTTTTAATATCCAAATCCACACCTTTATATGTACCAGCTGGAATCGTAAATCTCACTGTACCAGGATATTTTTCAACAAGATTATCTATAACATCTTCTCGTAATGGTAGGAATTTAACATCCATTGTTTCAGCCAAATGAACAAAACCTGCCCTTGGAAATCCCCCATTAACAGACAATGAATCTAATTTACCATCAATCAACTCTTCGGTTGACTGAGCAGTAGTTAAATGTTGAATTCTCAAGTCATCATAAGACATACCATATTCTTCCAAGACATGTTGAAAAAATAATTCTCCTGTCATTCCTACCGTACCCGGACTATGTCTATTCCCTTTAAGACCTTCTATACTTTCAATGCCATCAGCAGCACGTGTTACAATATAGGTAACACTAGGCGTCAACCCAAATAATACTCTTACTTTTTCCCATGGTTTTTCAAATGGCAGACGACCTCTATATTGAAGACCAGCGTTATAAGCCGAGCCATAGCCAATATGGACACTATCTGATCCTTCATCTTCTTCAATCAAAGCAAATGCTGACATACCTGCAATTAATTGAGAAGTTACCACTGTATTAGGAATTGCCTTCCTAATTAATTCTCCAACAGCAATCGTATATGCTTCTTTAGCACCGCCAGGGGACCCGCCCCAAATCTGTACATCAATCACTTTCTGTTCTTGTGCCAGTGCACCACCTACAGTTACTAAAATCAATACAAAACTAATAGAAACAATACCCAGCAACTTTAACATACGATTCATTCTAACACTCTTCATAATGCTTTTTAACTCTCCTTTCTAATTTTTTATTAAACTGTAAATAAGAAATTTGATCTTAGAGACATAATCACTATGGCTTTTAATTTTTGTATGGTATACTAAAGTTTAGTTACAAGCTACTAACAGTCCTTTTGATGTTGATACTTTCTCCTAAATTATTTATTTAACCACCTCCTATCATTATTTTTTAGAATAAGTGTTATTTTGTGATAATTCTATTTAGTTCACCTTAATCAAACAAACCTTGTTCTTATTAGGTCTCATGTGAACTTTAATTTACATACTTTTCATTATACATTATGTTTTTCGGTTATTTATAATAATAGACTTCTGTACTATCTTAACTTGTATATAATTCACAACAGATAACCTCTCCAGTTCCAGAATTAATTTTTAAGTCTACCCCATATTTGGCACATAGCCCCTCCATTAAAGTCACGACTTTCTTCCCTTTTTCTTCTCCAGGCGAGACTACTGCTGGTTGATTATCTTTGTTTATATAAAGTGGTAAGAACTTAAACTCTTTTATATTATGATTTTTGGAAAAAGCACATTGCATAATCACGCCTTCATTTTGATAGCTTGAAAGAGACAAGGAAAAGTTCCCCAGACTGTATGCAATAGCCTTCCCTTTATAAATCTCCAATGGTTGCAAGGCATGGGTATGATGACCCATAACCAAGTCCACTCCAGCATCTATAGCATAATGAGCAATCGCTTCCTGATGGCGGGCAACAGTTTCGGTACCTTGATCAGAAACTCCCCAATGACAGGATATAGCTAAAAAATCAGTCTCCTTATGCCATTTAGAAATATCTTCCTGCATCGCTTTTATGTCTTCCATATTGACATGGTCTGGCAAAAAAAATGGAGAAACCCGGGTGGGATTCAGTCCTGCTTTATTCTCACTGGCTTTAAAACCCATCGGTAAATTTAAATTAGTTGTATAGGAAAGAACCCCAATGGTCATACCATTTTTTTCTACAAGGGCTGGTTTACGAGCTTCCGCTCTGTTTTTGCCAGCCCCAGAGTACTTTATCCCAACCTTATCCAAACGGGCAATGGTATCATCTATGGCTTCCCATCTATAGTCCAAAATATGGTTGTTTGCCAACGATACTATATTGATACCAGCCTTCTTGAGGACTTCTACCATACTGGGGTAAGAACTAAGATAAACATTGGATTTACCAGCTATAGGCCTGCCATTATTAGTGATAACCCCTTCTAGATTGCAAAAATTAACATCTGACTTTAAAAAATACGGCGCTACTTTGTCCAGCGCTTTTTTGCCCATTTCTTCATCAGCTAAAACAAAATATCCATCAGGCCAGCGTCTAATTCCTGCCATATAGACATCACCCACTGCTGAAAATGTCAATAAATTTTCTGTAATCATCTTTCTATAATATTCCTCCTTACTATTTTAATTCTTTATATATGTACCTCTTTATTTTTTCAAAATTACATCAACATCAGCAAAGAGAGATATATCTTTTTTATTCTTTTCATTTAATTACTAATCTCAAAGTATCTTTCTTGCCATCTCCTCAAACTCTTCCTCAGT
>JAWSUQ010000310.1:0-3829 GCA_033549265.1 Bacillota bacterium | reverse complement strand
TTACGTCAGGGGAATTAAACGATTTTAGAGTAAAATACTTAGGCAAGAAAGGTTTGCTTACAGGAGTGCTTAGAGGAATGGGTTCCCTAAGCCAAGAAGAACGCCCCATTATTGGACAGCTTGCCAATGAAGTAAGGGATTCGTTAGAAGCCATGATTGAAGTGAAGCTACAGGAATTAGCTGGTAAAGAAAGGGATGCCAAGCTTGCAGGAGAAAAGATTGATATTTCTCTACCAGGAAAACCTATTCTTATGGGCAAAAAGCATCCATTAACTCAAGTGTTAGACGAAATAAAGAGTATCTTTTTAGGTATGGGCTTTACTATTGAGGAAGGTCCTGATATTGAATCAGACTACTATAATTTTGAGGCGCTTAACCTACCTAAGGAGCACCCTGCCAGAGATATGCAGGACTCATTTTATATTACAAATGAAGTTTTACTTAGAACCCATACCTCCCCGGTACAGGTGCGAACCTTTCAAAAAACTGCTCCAAATGTGCCTTTAAGAATCATAGCTCCAGGGAAGGTTTATCGTCGGGATGATGACGCTACCCATTCCCCCATGTTTCATCAGGTAGAGGGCTTTGTGGTAGATAAAAAGGTTACTTTAGGAGATCTACGGGGAACGCTACTGGCTTTTGCCCAGCAAATGTTTGGCGAAGGCAGAGAAATCAGATTGCGCCCTTCCTTTTTCCCATTTACCGAGCCTAGTGCAGAGGTGGATATATCTTGCATGATATGCAGTGGATCTGGCTGTAGGGTTTGCTCCCATACAGGCTGGTTAGAAATATTAGGTTCTGGTATGATTCACCCTAAGGTATTAGCCAATACCGGATATGACCCAGAAGAGGTTAGCGGTTTTGCCTTTGGCATGGGTGTCGAGCGGATTGCCATGTTAAAATATGGTATTGATGATTTGCGTTTGCTCTTTGACAACGATATGAGATTTTTGAAACAATTCTAGAGATAGGAGGTTATATCTATGAAAGTATCGATAAAATGGCTCAAACAATTGGTTGACTACAATGCTACCCCTGAAGAGCTGGCGGACAAGCTCACTATGGCTGGAATTAGTGTTGAAGGGATAGAGCATCTTGGTGAAGGACTTAATGAAAAAATTGTAGTAGGTAACGTAGCAGAGGTTACCAAGCATCCAGATGCTGATAAATTAAGTGTTTGTCAGGTGAACGTAGGCACAGAAGTGTTGCAAATTATTTGTGGAGCTGACAATGTAGTAGCTGGAGCTAAAGTGGTAGTGGCGCTACCTGGCAGTATACTGCCGGGAAACCACAAGATAAAGAAGGCTAAGCTAAGGGGAGTCGAGTCTAATGGCATGATATGCTCTTTGGAGGAGCTAGGCTTAAATACAAATTTATTTACTAAAGAAGAGCAGCATGGAATATTAATATTGTCAGATGAAGCTAAGGTAGGAGCAAAAGCTACAGATGCCTTAGGTATTAACGATACTGTTTTAACATTAGAGCTTACACCAAATAGGGCAGATTGTTTAAGCATGATAAATGTGGCTAGAGAAGTGGCTGCAGTTACAGATGGAAAGCTAACATTACCTGAAATCTCTCTTGCAGAAACAAATGAAAAGATAGATGGACTAGCCAACATCAAAATTGAAGATCCAGATTTATGTAAGCGTTATGCTGGGAGAATAATCAAAAATGTCAAGCTTGGACCGTCGCCATTATGGCTTCAGGAGCGATTGCGGGCCTGCGGTGTGCGGCCGATAAATAACGTAGTTGATATTACCAACTATGTAATGCTTGAAATGGGGCAGCCTCTACATGCCTTTGATTACGACCTGTTAACAGATAAGACAATCATTGTCCGCAAAGGACAAAAGGGCGAAAAAATGGTTACGCTAGATGGAGTTGAAAGAGAGCTAGAAGAAGACATGCTTCTGATTACCGATCCCAAAGGACCAGTAGCTATTGCTGGAGTTATGGGAGGGCTAGACACCGAGGTAACTGCTAAAACCGTCAATATTTTGCTGGAATCAGCTTATTTTGTCGGTACCAGCATTAGAAAGACCTCTCGTAGGCTTGGATTGCGCTCTGAAGCGTCACAAAGGTTTGAAAAGGGTATTAACCTGGATGGTGTTACAAAGGCTATCGATAGAGCGGCTCAGCTATTACAGCAGCTAGCAGCAGGTGAGCTTGTCAAAGGGATTATAGATGTATATCCAGCACCATATGAACCAAGACAAATTGAACTAAGACTAGCTAGAGTAAATCATTTGTTAGGTACAAGCTTATCTATGGCTGAGGTTGAAAAGATATTTAACAGACTCGGCTTTGAATTTGCAAGTAATGATAGTAGCTTTATGGTAAATGTGCCTAGTTATCGTAATGACATAGAATTAGAAGTTGACTTAATTGAGGAGATAGCCCGTTTGTATGGGTATGAAAATATTGAAACCTCTTTACCGGAAGGGAAAATTACTCAAGGAAAAAAGAAGGATAAGCAGCTTCTTGAAGATCAGACTAAACAGCTTCTGGTTGGTTTAGGCTTTAATGAGGTAATAAATTTTAGCTTTACTAGTTCCAAGGTATTTGACAAGCTAAATCTGCCCCAGGACCATCAAGACCGACAGGTAGTACCTTTGTTCAATCCCCTTAGTGAAGAGCAAAGTGTAATGAGAACCACTTTGACTCCTGGTCTGTTAGAGGTGGCTGCCAAAAACATCAATAGACGAACAACCACCATGGCAATATTCGAACTGGGGAAAAAATACCTTCCTTCAAATGAACTGTTGCCCCATGAGCCTGTAATCTTAGCTGGCCTGTTAACAGGTAAAAAAGCGAAGGGCTGGGGCTGGGCTGAGGATAATTTAGACTTCTTTACTATGAAAGGGGTCCTCGATGCACTATTCGCTCACGTAGGTGTCGGTGAAGTAAAATATCAGGTAGTAAAGGATAACCCAGTATTTCATCCAGGAAGAACAGCGGAAATAGCAGTTAATGATCAGGTTATTGGAATTGCTGGTGAACTGCATCCACAAGTAGGGGAAAACTTTGATTTAACGCAAAGATGCTATGTGTTTGAAATTGACTTTGATAAGCTGTCAGAGCTTGCCAACGATATTAAAAGGTATACTCCTCTGCCTAAACACCCAGCTACAGATAGAGATCTCGCTCTCTTGATCAAAGAAGGTGAGTCAGCTCAGGATATTATTGATGTCATCAAGGAAGCGGCGGGAGAACTGCTGGTAGATGTGACGTTATTTGATCAATATAAGGGTGCTCAGATTAAAGAAGGCTATAAGAGCCTTGCCTTTAATTTGGTTTATCAAGCCAATGACCGAACGCTAACTGATGAAGAGATTAATAGCCTACAAAATCAGGTTAGACAGGCAGTTACGGAAAAACTAGGAGCAGAGCTAAGATAACTTAAATAATAAACAGAAGAATAAGTTTCCTATTGCAGGATTTTGATGAAATTAATCGAATGATGTATTAGATATCCTGAAATAGGAGGGACTCCTGTGCATTTGGACCTAAATAAAAACAACAAGATAAAAGTTGATATATACGGTGAGGAATATACTATCAAAGGTACTGCTGATTCTGAATATGCTAAAATTCTAGCAGAGTATGTAGATCAGAAAATGAAGCAAGTGGCAAATAAATGTCCCAATTTACCCTTGAGCAAAATAGCAGTTTTGACAGCTTTAAATATTGCCGATGAACTTAGCAAGCTCCAGGAGGATTATGACAACCTGATTAAGCTAATTGAAGACGAAAAGATAAAGTAGCTGCTCTAAAATACCTCTTGAAAAAATCAAGAGGTATTTTTTCTGCGGATTTTATATAACAC
>JAWSUQ010000309.1:0-3867 GCA_033549265.1 Bacillota bacterium | reverse complement strand
ACCCACGAGGCAACTGGAATAAAAAGAAAAATATACTCCAGCAAGGAGATATGATCGAAATTCAAGCAGGACAAGGAGCAATAGCAGGTATAGGACATGTTACTAAGGCTAAGGATATCCCCTTTAATATTCAACGCAAATTGGGTTTATTTTTAGGGCAAGATGCGGTGGTCCCTGCTAGAGTGAAGGGAATTAAGAGCCCAAAGGATTTTAAAAATTTAGTTACCCACTTGAGAGAGCTAACTAACGGTGTACCTATAGCCATAAAATTCGGAGCAGGTAAATATGTAGAAGAGGATATCGAGGTAGCAGTAGAGGCCGGAGTTGATGTAGTAGTAATAGATGGAGCTCAGGCTGCTACAGTTGGAGCACCTCCTATAATCCAAGATGAATTTGGTTTACCAACACTGATGGCTATTAGTAGAGCAGGTAAATATTTTGAAGAGCAGCAGCTTAAGGGTAAGGTTTCTTTAGTGCTTAGTGGAGGCCTTTATGTTCCTGGAGATTTTATCAAGGCATTAGCATTAGGAGCAGATGCGGTAGCTATTGGTACAGCAGCTCTATTTGCTATGAGTCATACTCAAGTTTTAAAGGCTATGCCCTTTGAGCCCCCAACACAGGTGGCTTGGCAAACAGGTCATTTTAAGGGCAAGTTTAATGCCGATAAGGCTGGCCAAAACCTTGCTAAATTTTTAAAGTCTTGTACCTTGGAGATGGAAGAAGCAGTGAGGGCGTTAGGCAAAACAGATATTAACGAGGTAAATAAAAATGACATGTTTGCTGTTGATCCCTATACTGCTGCTATAACAGGTGTTGAATTGGCATATGACATATAAAAAGAGTAGCACATATTAAGCTACTCTTTTGTAAGTTAAGTTAAAATTTTTATTTGTTAATTGAGACAGAGCCTTGCTCTTTGTTATAAACGGTTTCGAAACCCAGGAATTTAAATACCTCTAGAGGTACAAAACTAACATTATTTTTTATTTCAGCACCTGGAGCAAGGGAATAGGCTCCCTGAGAGTCGAAATAGGTATTTGAAGCTAAGTCTATTACTGCGACAGTATGATCATACTGCATCTTTATCAGCTTATGGTCAGCAAAATAGTCAATTTTGATTTCGAGAAGTTCTGATAATGCTCTTAAGGGCAGCATTAGGGTATCTTTATAGATAAAAATATTATTAGTGAGGTCTTCTGTTGATACATCCGACTCATTAATGACCAAACTAGTTTCTTTAGCCCCTAAGTTCCAGGGCTCATTAATTATCTTAACTGTGGTCTGCATGGGTAATTGATCATATAACCACTTAACGTCTTCATTATACATTCGAATACATCCTGCTGAAACATAATTCCCGATAGAATCTGGACTATTTGTGCCATGAATGCCATATTTTGAACCACCAGTGCTTCCAACGTTTAACCCCATCCATCTAACCCCTAAGGGATTATTAGGACTGCCACCGGCTATGTTTCCCGCAATATAATATGGATTTACAAATTTTGCTACAATAGAATAGGTGCCCTCAGGTGTAAGATTATCGGTTTTCCCTGTAGCAACTGGAAAAACCTTAATTAGTTCATCATTAAGAAAATAGGCTAGTTCATTTGTTGCTTTATTGACGATTACCAAGTGATTATTACTGTTTGCAGCGGCAGCTGGTGGAGCAAGGATTGTGACAACTACAAAAATTAGCATCATTGGAATTGCAATTATGTTTGTTCTCATTTAGTTCCCTCCTAATGTTTTATTATACAATTTAACCTAATCCAATTTTATTAATCCTCATAGGCAACTTATGCCTTTTTTTTTTTGCAAAAGAAAAGTGAAAGCAAGAACTTTATCATATGCGCAATATTTAAAAAATTATGAACAATATGAACAAAAACTTGAAAGCAACTTATAGCAATGTTAATATTATTTTGACA
Organism: Bacillota bacterium; assembly: GCA_033549265.1. Lineage (GTDB taxonomy): Bacteria > Bacillota > Desulfitisporia > Desulfitisporales > JAWSUQ01 > JAWSUQ01. Next base: position 1,936 of record JAWSUQ010000309.1, on the reverse strand, counting down.
TTACATAATTTTTAGAAAATTAGATTAATATCTAGCAATAATCACACTATAGAATGAAGTAATAATCAGCATACTGTTGTACCTCTATTTAAAAAGGGAGGTGGAGACCTAGAGTCGCAATAATAGTAGCAATATGTGATATCAGAAAAAACAAATTAATTTTAGGAGGGGTTTTGGTGAAATTAGGAAGTAAAAAGCTATTATTAGTATTGTGTCTTGTTTTGGCTGTTTCGTTGATAGCTGTAGGGTGTGGAGGTGGCAGTGACAATACTCCTGCTCCTTCAAACGATTCAAGCGATAACGGTGGAGAGACAGCAGATCCAAAAGCAAACTGGCCCAGAAGTCTTGACTTAGGCGCTGCTTCAATCGGTGGTGTATACTACGTTTACGGTGGCGGTTTAGCTGGTTTAATTGAAGAAATCGTAGGTATTCCAGTAGGGGTTGAGGTAACTGGTGGTCCTAACCACAACATGCAGTTAGTCCATATGGGCGACTTAGACCTAGGTATGGTTACTATGGGACCGGCATATGAGGCTTGGCATGGTATAGAAGATTGGACTGGTGGAGTAGAACATAAAAATGTTCGTGCTATCTTCCCAATGTATAACACATACTCCCAGTGGTGGGCGGAAGAAGGATCAGGCATTGAGAGTATTTACGACTTGGAAGGAAAATCAATTGGTGTAGGTCCTGCTGGTGGTACACCTGGAACATTCCACCCAAGATTTTTAGAAGTACTTGGAATCGATGCTAAAATAGTTCAAGCAGGTCTTGGGGACTTAGTATCTCAGCACCTTGATAGACAGCTAGATGCAAACAGCTTCGCTTCAGGGATTCCAATTGGTGGATTGCTAGAGTACTCAGCGCAAAGGGACGTAGTTTTCTTTGGACTAGATAAAGAAGCTAGAGATAAGATTATTGAGAAATATCCTTATTGGTCAACCGCAGTTATTCCAGCATCAGCCTATGAATTTATTGATGAAGACATCGAGACTTTAGGAATTTGGAATGTAGCTATTGCAAGCAAAGATCTACCTGATACATTGGTATATGAGATTGTGAAGGCTGTAATGGAAAATAACGACATTCTATTAGCAGCACACCAAGCTGCAGCAGAAACTGTACTTGAAAACGCTGCTTCAGGTAACACATTCTTGTGGATGCATCCAGGTGCCATTAAGTACTTTGAAGAAAAAGGCATTAGCATTCCTTCAGAATTATATCCACCAGAATATCAGAAATAAATATAGCTTAGTGCTCAATAGTCCCGCCCTACCCTTCATGGGTGGGCGGGAACTTTAATAAAAGGAAAGGAGTTCCGCAAAATGACTGATAAGTTTGATAAGGAAGAGAAAAAACAAGGACACTTGACAGCGGAACAGAAGAAGCCAGTGCAAAAGTTAGAGCTTGAGACAGATGATGATGCGGAACTGTCTAGTCATCGTAAACTGACAGGATTGCTGGCTAAATTCATAGTTATTCTAGGTGTTTTTACTGCTATCTTTCATATTTATACCTTGATTTGGGCGCCCATGGATCCTTGGAAATTCCGAAGTATGCATATTATGTTGCTTTCGGTAATGGGTTTTATTCTGATTCCTGGGTGGGCTAAGGCTAAAGAAAAAGTACATCCTATTGATTGGTTCTTTGTGGCAGGAAGTATTTTTGCAACCTATTACATTTTTTCAAATTTTGAACAGTTATTATTTAGAGCAGGGGTAATGCCTCTGCCAACTGACTTTTATGTTGCTTTACTAGGTACAATTATGGTGCTTGAGTTGGCTAGAAGAGCAAGTGGTTTGGCTCTGCCAATTCTTTGCATGGTTTTTATAGCATATGCTTTCTTAGGCCCTTACTTGCCAGGAATGCTGTATCACCGAGGCTATAAAATGGAGCGATTTTTTACCTACATCTACGGGTTAGATGGTATTTTTAG
>JAWSUQ010000308.1:0-3877 GCA_033549265.1 Bacillota bacterium | reverse complement strand
CCCATTGTTGTATTGACTGTAGCTGTTTTGGCGTTAACAGTTCCTTTTCCTGTCCATCCAGCACGATAATATCAATACTTTTCAAGGCTAGGTAATCTTCTGGCAAGTCTTCTGGTGTAATAGTTTTGCCTGTTGTTACCCTAGCACCCTCCTGGCCTTGATTTGCATCCATGATAACTCTATGAATATCTCCTCTGGCGGAAATTCCAATGATTAAGGCAGCGTCACCTCTGACGGATAACCCTTGAAGTGGTGCCTTGGCTATCAATTGATTCTTAGCAACTAAAGCAATGCCATCACCATTTAATAACATTTCCGCCGGTAAAAGTATATTTACTTTTTTTACTTCCCCAGTGGCAAGTACTACCTGTTGTTGATAGGTATAGTTGCTGGATTGGTATTCTTTATCTCCTTGGGTAATAACTATGTTAGCAGATAACGGCTCTCCCTTATTTTCTATTATCACCTGTACTGGAATTAAACTATTAGTTTTATATACTCCATTAAAGCCAGGCTTTGCTTTTAAAGATAGCTGTTCTTCAGCTGCTGCTTCTAAAGGCACCATCAAGATGATGGCAAAAGCGGTCAATAACATTAGTTTTAAGATACTATCTAATCTCCTAGTACAACCCACTATACTTCCCTCCTATGTTAACTAATAGCAGTCCAGTTTGAAATCCGTAATTTCGCTCTATTAGCAAATGACTTCCATCCTGAGTCCAACGAGGATGGTTATCTGCTAGAGTAGCTCTTAGAGTCCAAGCAGTTTTCTCCCCATTGCCGGTTTGCTCCCATTCTCGTACCAAGTAAGCTTCTTCTTCTGCAGTTGGCCCTGGCAGATTAGTAAGCTTTTGCTTAACCTTTCCTTCTATATCGCTTATCCAGACCTCCTGGACTGCCTGCTCAGAAACAAGTAAGGGATCGCCAGCAGAGTTATAGCTAAGAATTTTTTCCCAGCGGCGCTCTAGGACAAAGGCTAACTGATTATCACTAGACCAATGGGGCTGCCCTCCTAGCCCCCACAGCTTCTCACTGCCGTTTATACTTATCAGCCAAATCTCAGACTCTTTATTGTCTCCCAGTCTTTCTACCGCTAATTGCTGTCCATCTGGAGACCAGGCTGGATATGATCCTTCAGCTAGAAGCTCAGGTGCTTCATCAGTAGCATCAAGCTCTAGCTTATAAACTGATTCTTTTCCTGCTTCCTCCATGGTAAAGGCAATTCTGCTACCATCAGGTGACCAGGTTGCTTCTTCAATAACCTGTCCGGCTTCACCATTATAGATAATGGTTTCTTCAAGTCCATTTTTGATAATTAGCTTTATGGCAAAACGACCTTCCTCTTCACTTATTAAAATAAAACGTTCACCCTTCTTATCAACAGCAACCTGTCGATAAACCTCGCCTGTATGAGGCTTCAGAAATTCTTTGGTACTTTGACTATTTAAATCTCCCTCCCATAAGCTTCCACGATACACAAAGTAATAATTATTATTGCCGCCTGTTGTTGCACTTAAGTTTTTATTGCCTGACCTATCTATGAATATTTCTCGCTCCACCCGATATGGGTAATCGCTAGAAGGCTCAATCTTTTCTTCAGCCATATAGTAAAACATTGAGGCAATAACTAACATAAAGGGGATCAAAAATAGCATCCATTGAATAGCTTGAACCTGCCTTTCCTTTTTACCTGCCTCCTCTATACCCATGGAAAGCCCTTTTGAAAGTGACGATTCAGAAGTGTGAGTATTAGCTTCCTGCATCAGCTTTTGCTTCAAAGCAGCCTTCAACTGATAATTTACCGGTACTGTATCTCGCATCTTGCGCATAGAGTTGACTAGTTTTGCTATCTCCGGATCTCGTTCAAGTTTATTAGCTTCATCATTGTGGAGAAATACTACTTTATCATCCTTTTTATCTGCCATTTGTCTCACCACCCCATCGATTCGTAAAGAGATCTCTCAGTTTCCCCAATGCTCTAAAACCCATGGTCTTAACAGTAGCGTCTTTTTTTCCTAGAATTTCTGCAATATGCTGATACTTTAAGTCTCCAAAATACCTTAGCAGCAGCACATCTCTTTGCTCTTGAGGCAACTGCTCCAAACAGCTCTTTAGACAGCCAATCTCCGCACTAATCAGGGCCATTTGCTCTGGTTGACTTTGCTCCTTAGTAACTGCCATTTGCTCATCTAGTGGTAAATGATCCTTTTTCTTGCGCAAATAGTCAACGTAGGTGTTATGCGCAATTTGAAAAATCCAAGAACCAACTTTTTCAGGATTACGGCATTGGGCGAAATGCTCATAAGCTTTTATAAAAACTTGAGCTGTTAAGTCATCAGCATCCCAGGTGTTTTGCACCCGATATCGAAGGTACTGATTTACTTTATCAAAATACTCATCATATACCTTTTCGAATAATTGCCTTTCTGGCAAGCTAATATTTACTTCATTAGTCATCATGTTTTTCACCCTACCTTTTTTCTAGCTCACCTTTATAGACGCAGTGTCACATAAAAAGTTACAGCCCATATAATTCTTTTTATGTGGTTACTTTACCTCTAGGCAATATTTACCCCGCTCTGTAGGAAAGAATATAATCACCCTTGATTTTCATCTAAGACATAAATATAAAAAAGAGATAGTTTACCAATAATTGGTAGTCCATCTCTTTTAAACTCTCCCCTCGTATAAGTGAGGGTCAATCGTCAATTATGTCATGACTTTGCATTAATGAGATTATCTATCAAAGAAAATATTCTTACCAGTGGCAGAAATAGGTATTCCTACTACTAATTGATCCTCTACTATGCCCATTCTCCTGACAGACACCCCAACTCGATACATAATTCGGTTGTCTGCGTTATGAATGCTGGCAGTTTTTACTGCAGAACCAATTGCAATACCCAAATCCATATTTCTCCAGGCACAGATTGGTCCGTCAAATTCAATTCCTTTACGTAGTTCCAACTCACTACATTTATTGAAACCACATGCTCCACAATTTAGTCCTGCCACAGCTGGGTCCTTAAGTCCAATTAGTAGCATAGCATCAGAGTTTCTAACGTTTTCCCCATCTCTATCGAAGTTCTTCTTACCCGTTTCCTTACCATACTCTATCAAGTCATCGGCAATTTTATTTAACTCTTCTCCCACAATGACCTTAGTAGTTACGAAATCTTTTCCGGCAGCCTTTGGTGCAGTACGGGCAGCTAGTGCCATTAGGTCAGCTACCATCTTCATAGTGTCTTTCATGATTATCTATCTCCTTTCTAACTATAGTTCTTAATATCTATTCTACCCAAAATTTCTGCAATCCTGCTAATAAAAATGAAAAGCTTAGTTCTACCCATTGTCTAAATGGACAAAGCTAAGTTTTATTAATTAGATGATCTTTTTTAAATAGTTTACAGCACTATCAAAATCACGATAGCCTATTTCGCCTTCTTTACTACCGTAGGCAAATTTAACTGTAAAATATGGTCTGCCTTCATTATCAATTTTTAGGACAATAGCACCATAACTTATGTCAGTTTCACCACTGCTATCTTCCTGCATCACAGTTTGCCCCTCTGACGCCGCTAAGAAACTGATGTTATTCCTTACGTAATCATCCAGCCTACCCCCCAAAATAATCTCAACAAGGCTTTCCTTAACAAACTGTTGATTAACATTAATGCATTTCATGGTTAACCACTCCTTTATTTCGAGTTAGGCAAAATGTTCTTTGTATACAATATTATATCAGCAATATTCTGAAAATAAAACCCTTTTAGTTTGATCTTGTGTGTTTTTTTATGCACAATCGAGTAGGAGGGAAATAATTAATTTATTTCCCGTCCTCTCACACCACCAAGCATACCGTTCGGTACTTGGCGGT
>JAWSUQ010000307.1:0-3880 GCA_033549265.1 Bacillota bacterium | reverse complement strand
TAGCTCAAAGCCTGGTAGCCTCATATCGGCAGCCAGTCCAAGAAACAGAGCTGCCTATAGAACTAAGTTAAGGGGGATCGAAAGTGGGAAAACTATTTGGCACAGATGGAGTAAGAGGATTAGCAAATAGAGAATTAACTCCAATGCTTGCTTTTAAGCTAGGGCGAGCGGTAGGGGTGAAGTTAATAAATAATAGTGTTCAAAGTAAACCTAAAGTTGTAATTGGAAAAGACACGAGAATTAGCTGTGGAATGCTAGAAGCAGCCTTAACGGCAGGATTTTGCAGTGTGGGTGTAGATGTGGTGTCCTTAGGGGTGATTCCCACCCCAGGAGTAGCATATCTAACTAGAGTAAACGATTTTGCAGGAGGAGTAGTGATCTCAGCATCTCACAACCCTGCATCTGATAACGGCATTAAGTTTTTTGGCAGCAATGGCTATAAGCTGCCAGATCAGGTGGAAAATGAAATTGAAGCGGTATTGTTTGCAGATGATAATAGTTTTCCCCAGCCTATTGGAGCAGAGGTTGGCAGTGTTAGCTACTGGCCCGAGGGAAAGTCAAATTATGCTCATTACCTTAAGACTAGTATCGATAACGACTTTAGTGGCCTAAAGATTGTATTAGACTGTGCCAATGGTGCCACTAGTCAACTAGCGCCTCAACTGTTTAAAGAGTTAGGGGCAGAGGTTATCCTAGTTGCTGCTGAGCCAAATGGAGTCAATATAAATTTAGACTGTGGCTCAACCCATCTAGATCTATTAAGCCAGCAGGTAGTTGACCATGGAGCTCATCTTGGCTTGGCTTTTGACGGTGACGGTGATAGGGTGCTGGCGGTTGACCATTTAGGCAGCTTGATTGATGGTGATCAGATATTATTGATGCTGGCAAATTATTTTAAAGAAAACGAAAGACTAAAGAATAATATACTAGTGGTAACAGTTATGAGTAATCTAGGGCTCCATCAAGCTGCTAAGAAGCTTACTATTGATATTTTAGAAACTAAAGTAGGAGATCGCTACGTGTTGGAGGAAATGCAAAAATCTGACGCAATAATTGGTGGAGAGCAATCAGGACATATTATCTTACTTAATTATAATACTACAGGGGATGGCATGTTGACAGGACTCCAGTTAATTAGCCTATTAGTAGCTAAAGGTAGTAGTCTAAAGGAAGAAGCTGCCATAATGGAAAGATTACCACAAGTATTGGTAAACGTTCCTGTAAAAGACAAGAGGAATTTGAATAATAACGACGAAATAAACAGAGTTATTGATGAAGTTTCAACCGTACTAAAAGATAGAGGACGTCTTTTAGTCAGACCTTCGGGGACAGAGCCTTTAGTGAGGGTAATGGCAGAAGGACCAAATGAACAGGAGCTGCAGCAGTTAGTAGGAAAAGTGGCAGAAGCGATTAAAACTAGTATTTAAAAAATTTACAATAGATACAGTAGCTTGGTAAATCTTTACCAAGCTGCTTTCTATAAATAAGATATTCAAGCAATATATTCATTACTAATGTAAAGGTGGTGGTAGGATGCAATAAAGAAGAAATAACAAAAGAATAATTAGGTTTGTATAAAGTTTGATGTAGTACAAATGTTAATAAGCGCCTGGACCACCAGTGGTGGTTGACGAGGAGGAGGTTTATCGATTAATCGGCGGATGCCTCCCGGCTATACTGTAGTCGGATGAATGTCTTAAAACTTTAGAGTAATCTAAAGGACAAAAGGTATTCAAGCAGTAATATAATAGGAGGTAACAGTCATATGTGCGGAATCATGGGCTATATTGGCAAGGAAAATGCTGTACCGATTCTGATTGAAGGCTTGAAAAAGTTAGAATATAGAGGCTATGACTCAGCGGGAATAGCCATTTTAGAAGATAGAGAATTAAATGTAAGTAAAAAGCAAGGCAAGCTGCATCGACTAGAGGAAGAGATTAGGGGAAATGTGATAGCAGGGCATGTAGGAATTGGCCATACCCGTTGGGCTACTCATGGCAGTCCCTCAGATGCTAATTCCCATCCTCATAGTGACTGCCATGGCAATATTGCTGTAGTTCACAATGGTATCATTGAGAACTACTTGTCCTTACGGGAATGGTTGACAGAAAAGGGACACGTTTTTAAATCTGAAACAGATACAGAGGTGCTTCCTCACTTAATTGAAGAATATTATGACGGTGACTTAAGATCAGCGGTACAAAAGGTTCTGGAAAAGGTGGAAGGTTCTTTTGCCTTTGCAGTATGCGCTAAAGCAGAGCCTGATAAGCTGGTAGTAGCTCGCCAAGACAGCCCACTTATTCTAGGGCTTGGTGATGGAGAGAACTTTATCGCCTCTGACATACCAGCAATCCTGAACCACACTCGCAACACTTATATCTTAAATGATGGTGAAATAGCAGTAGTTTACGAGGATCATGTTAAGGTTGTAGATTTTAATGGAAATCCAATCAATAAAGAAATATTTCATGTAGAGTGGGATGCAGTGGCTGCTGAAAAAGGCGGCTTTGAACATTTTATGCTTAAGGAAATCTTCGAGCAGCCAAAAGCTATCCGAGAGACTCTGTCTGGTAGAATCTCTGACCAAAACAATACTATTACTCTTGATGATGTTAATATGACTAAAGAATACATGGCTAATATTAATAAAATTGCCATTGTAGCTTGTGGGACTGCATTCCATGCCGGTCTAGTAGGAAAATACGTCATGGAGAAAACTTTAGGGATTCCTGTAGAAACGGATATTGCTTCTGAGTTTCGCTATCGAGATCCATTAATTAATGACAAAACACTGGTGATTGTCATTAGCCAATCAGGAGAAACGGCCGATACACTGGCAGCCCTAAGGGAAGCTAAACGCAAAGGCGCAAGAGTACTGGCTATTACCAATGTGGTGGGTAGCTCAGTATCAAGAGAAGCTGACGATATTATCTTTACTTGGGCAGGGCCAGAAATAGCAGTAGCCTCAACTAAAGCTTATATTACTCAATTAATTGCTATCTATCTACTGACCCTATTTATGGGGCAGAAGCTAGAGCTAATTGATATGGAGCAGGAAACTGAACTTATTAGCCAGCTAAGAAACTTGCCTAAGCAAGTAGAGGAAGTACTAGCCAAAAATAAAGAGATATATGAATTAACTCATGAGTTTGAAAACTGGGACGATGCTTTTTTTATTGGGCGAAGTCTAGATTATGCAGTGGCTCTGGAAGGCTCCCTTAAGCTGAAGGAAATCTCCTATATTCATGCAGAAGCTTATGCAGCTGGAGAATTAAAGCATGGCACATTAGCGTTGATAGTGCCAAAGATACCTGTAATGGCCTTATGCACTCAAGAAGAGGTCTATGATAAGACTGTCAGCAATATCAAGGAGATAAAAGCTCGAGAGGCCAATGTAATTGCAGTAGCCTTCGAAGGGAAAAACGAAATAGAAAAGGTAGCCGACAAGGTTATTTATCTGCCAAGAACCGCAACGTTGCTGGCACCTGTATTAACAGTAATACCTTTACAGCTAATTTCTTATTATGTAGCAGTACAGCGGGGGGCTGACGTTGATAAGCCGAGAAATTTGGCAAAATCGGTAACTGTGGAATAAGGTTTACACAAATTAAAAAAATATTTGTCTGTAATCTGCAATAAGAAATGTCAGTTACTGTAACAACTTAGATAAAATGTCAGTCAGTATATTGTAAATGAATATAAAATTATGTTAGTTTTGTTGATGATACTTAAGAGGGAGTCATATTATATGACTTCCTTTTTAAGCGTCCGCTAAGAGGCTTAACTGATTAAAGGTTATTCATATTAAGAAATAAAGAATTTTCGTATCAATTCTTTACTTTAATTTACGTTTAAACCCTTACTACAAGATAATCCCCGT
>JAWSUQ010000306.1:0-3888 GCA_033549265.1 Bacillota bacterium | reverse complement strand
TGTTCCTGTTGAATGATAAACAGCTGTAGGTGTCTGACTTGGTAGCCTAGCGTCTATCTCTAGCACCTTAAGCTTGCCACCGTGGTAAATAACCTCTATATCCATAATTCCTGTTAAATTTAAAACCTTAGCTAGCTTTACCGCAATTTGTTGCAGCTCCTCTTTTAATTGTGAACTCAAGTCTCCAGGAGCTATTACCCGTTTGCAGTCATAGCCTTCATCAACTACTATTTCAGTTGGCTGAAAGGTAAGGATTTTATCCCTACATCCTATTACTTCCAGGGAATAGGATGGTCCCTCCAAAAATTCTTGGATAACCCAATTGCCTACGTTAGCTCCTACCATTAGATTAAATTCATTTAAAGCCTTGTAATCATGTATTTTCTTTACTCCAACACTCCCAGCCAAATCTGATGGCTTTACAATCAAGGGCACAGTACAGTCAGGCCAGTAGCTAGGGGACGGGATATGATTTTCTACAAATAGCATATCAGACTTTAGCTTTGAAGAGGTTATGTCATAGGAGGTGCTATCAAAGGCTAATGGTATATCTGCTTTAGCTGTGATTGCTTTCAAAGCATTAAGAGCTTCCCGATTTTCACAAGCTGGGATAACTAAGTCTGCAGTTTTAATAATTTTGGTAAAAACAGCAGTTTCATCCGATACATCTACTTGAATATATTTATCACATAAATCCCTGGCTAAAGGAGCTGGATGTCGATCTACAAGGGTAACCTGCCAACCAGCCTTTTTAGCCAGGTATACTGCTTCGGTACCTTGAAGCTTTCCTCCCACCACTACTACCTTCATCTGCCCACGCTCCTAATCTCCAGCTTAGTAAGAAATTTTCTTCTAACACCCAGCCAGTGATCGTAGTCCTGTTGTGGTGCTAAGATTAAACCGCAGCTTTCCAGCACAGGTATGATACTCTCTATGGTTCGATTGCCTTCATCTATATCTAGCGTGCTTTGGGATACTCCCCTTAATCCTTCTTGGGGTGGAATAATTGAGGTTATTACATTTGCTCCAGCAGCCAGTCTCTCTTTTAACCCTTTCAGTCCATCTACATCTAAAGAAGCGGGTATTAGCCCAGTAGGAAATATCAACCGCATTACTGCAATTATCAGCATTTCCCGCTGGCGAGATGGTGTAGGCCAGTGGTACATATTAGTACCTTCCTGAGGCACAAAGCTCATTACTCGTACTTGATCAGCACCAATAGAGCTCATGGCTGTAATAGAGTCAACCACATCCTGTAAGCTATCGCCTACCCCTGACAATATTCCCTCTTCAATAAACATGCCAAGCTCTTTAGCGTATAGCTTTGCGGCAAGGCGCTCATCAAAATTTTGATCTAGCCGCAGTTTGCTAAAAAGCTCTCTATTATAGGTTTCCTGATAGCAAGCATACCAATCGACCCCAATCTGTTTGAATTCTCTCAGGATTTCCTTTGAGACTAGCCCCGGTGAAATCATCACAGGCCTGCCAATATTTTTCTTTACTTCCCAGGTGATATCCAACAACTTTTCATAGCCCTTTTCCCCTTGGGAAAGAAAGCTTGGGTCCTCACCCATAGTTAGATCTAGCAGATGCACTCCTGATTCTGCTAGGTGATGGGCGGTTTCGATAATTTCTGGTGTTTCTTTTCTATAGCGAATACAAATAGTATTGGATTTTCGATAGTAACAAAAAGAGCAGTCATTGCGACAAAAGGTGGAAAAATAAACAAAACCATAGGTAAATACCTGGCGGCCAAAATAGCGCTGCCTTAATACCCTGGCTGTTTCATAGACCTGCTCTATTTTTTCTTGGTCTTTTAATGCAAGCAGAACCAAAATTTCTTCTTTAGTTAGCGGCATTTCCTGATAAGCTTTGGCAAGAATATGGTCAAAGCTCCTACTCTCATTCACTGCTATTTTAGCCATTTGGTTCAACTCCTTAGTTAGATATTTAAGCAAATATTATCTAGATATGTTAGGCTTCTGCCTACTCGGCTGATGGTTCCGCTACCTTCTTTAAGCATCAGTAACCGCTCAACTCCAAATCCAATTCCAACCCAACTGTCTACTATTCCCCAGTTTTTATCTAATGGGTGGGGTCCCATGGCTCCAGAGCCTACTTCTATTTCGTTAACCTCTACATCAATGGTCTGCCCATAGACCTCAGATTCTGTTGACACTAACTGATAATCGGTAATTCCTACGGTCTCCATAATAATTGTGGCTAATTCCTTTAGTCTAGCTTCCCTTTGTTCTTCTGGTACTCCAAGCTCCACTAAATTTAACATAGTAAATTCGTTTAAATGATTTGCTCCCTGAGAGTCCTTCCGAAAGCAGGGGCCAATCTCAAAAATTCGTATCGGCTTTTCCCATAGTCTGGCGAAGCTCCTTAAAAGGTAATATAGGTTAGGCGCCAGCATTGGCCGCAAGCACCGCTTATTGTCTAGCCAAAAAACTTGGGCTGCCAGATGGTGGTCTTCGTCAATTGTCATCTTGGCCAATAATCCTTTTGCTAAGATAATTGGTGTTGTCACCTGAACAAATTCATGGCCTGTAAGTGCATCAATCAGCTTAGCTTCTAGCCTTGACAGTCCTGGCCTTTTAATTTCTGTTCTGAACTTCAATAATCGTTGGCTTTCAGCTGCCACTAAGTCCTTTTCATGTCTCTGAAAGCTGCGGTCACGAGTAACATTATCCCCAAAGACCATTTCCTGCACTTCCAATGATGCATTCAGCTCCTTTAGCCTTCCCTTTTGCGATTCAGTCCAGGTAATGAGCACTGCTTATACCCCCTAAATATTATTGTCAAGAAAAGATATTTGGCGGGAAGTCCGGGAGTTCCACCCGGCTACACAAATTTAGAGTCTGTGCGATCCTTCCGATCCACCCCCCGTGAAGGGCAGCAGCTATAGCAGTAAATTAAACCTGCTAGCTCTGAACAAGTTCACTATAGCTGCTGCGTTACATTATTTTTGAAGAGTAACTAGCTTAATAATGTTTTTGCTAAGTCAGAAGCCGAAGCAGCATCTGGAGCAAAGCCATCAGCCCCAATTTCGTCAGCAAAGCTAGCAGTCACTGGAGCTCCACCAATAATAATCTTTACTGAGTCCCTTAAGCCTTCTTCTACTAGCACATCTACAGTTTCTTTCATCGCAAGCATGGTAGTTGTTAACAAGGCTGATAGTCCTAAAATTTGAGGCTTATGCTGGCGAATTGCTTCAACGAACTTCTCAGGGGCTACGTCAACACCAAGGTTAATTACTTCAAAGCCACTGCTTTCCATCATCATGGAAACTAAGTTTTTGCCTATGTCATGCAGGTCACCTTTAACTGTACCTATTAAAACTTTGCCCTGGGAAGGCATATCCTCATCATTAATTAATGGCTTCACCAATTCCACACCAGCACTCATGGCCTTTGCAGCCATCAATACCTCAGGCACATACATCTCACCAGCCTTAAATCTAACTCCAACTACATTCATTCCAGCAATAAGCCCTTTATTAATAATTTCAATTGGGTCTGCTCCGCTATCGATAGCTGCCTTAGTACCCTCTGCCACAGCTTTTAAATTACCTGCGATTACTCCATTACTTAAAGCCTCAAAATTACTCATAGTTAAATCCCCCTTGTTTTGAACAGATTAATTTTTGGTTTTATCTCAATTGCATTTTCTTTATAATTTGGTACTGCTTCTAGAACAATAAATCTAGGTAGTCTCCATTCTTAATACCTGCAGCATTGCCCTCATCTATATCAATGTGCATTTCAAGATAGTAATCATCACTAACCCGAACCAATACCTCCGCAAAAATCAACGCCCTTGGACCAGCAAATTTAACATTTACCCTGTCTCCATTGGACAATCCAAACTGCTCTGCATCCTTGG
>JAWSUQ010000305.1:2499-3914 GCA_033549265.1 Bacillota bacterium | reverse complement strand
GTTACATTTGGTGCCTTTGTAGAGCTAGAGCCAGGAGTAGAGGGCTTAGTTCATATATCCCAGTTATCTAGAGAGCATGTGGCTAAAGCAGAGGATGTTGTTTCTGTTGGTCAGGAAGTTAAAGTAAAGATTCTTGAAGTTGACACAGCAAATGAACGCATCAGCTTAAGCATTAAAGATACTATCGAAGATACCGATGTTAAAGAGGTAGCCAAATATATGGAAAACAATAACACTGGCACAGGTGTTACATTAGGAGATTTATTCGGTGACTTATTTAAAGAAAATAAAAACGACAAATAGTTTAAGGCAACAACGAAAAGAAGAACATTTAAAAATGGCCCTGTCTTTAAAGACGGGGCCTAAGTGTGCTGGTTTTGAAGATGTGGAATTTGTTCATCAAGCTCTCAGTAATCATAGCTTAGACGATATCAATACCTCCACCTGCTTTCTAGGCAAGGAGCTGAAAGCTCCCTTTTTAATAGAAGCAATCACCGGTGGAACACTGAAGGGGAAGGAAATAAATAAGGCTTTGGCTAAGGGAGCCTTTGAAACGGGAATAGCTATGGCGGTTGGTTCACAAACTATTGCTATTGAAGATCCTTCAATCAGAGAAACTTTTTCGGTAGTAAGAGAATATAATCCCCATGGAGTAATTTTAGCAAATGTTAGTGCTAATGTTCCTGTTGAAATAGCTTTAGCGGCCATCGATATGATAAAAGCTGATGGAATCCAGCTCCACCTTAACCTGGCCCAAGAGTTATTAATGGAAGAGGGAGATCGAGATTTTAGACAAACCGGCAAAAATATTGCTGCTATTATTAAGGATAGCCCGGTTCCAGTCATAGTTAAAGAAGTAGGCTTTGGTTTTAGCAAGGAAACAGTACTGGAGCTATGGGGGTTAGGTGTCAAGCTATTGGACCTAGGAGGGGCTGGAGGTACTAATTTTGCTGCCATCGAAAATAGTAGGCGATCTAGGCCATTAAGCACCGACTGGTACCAATGGGGCATACCAACAGCAGCTTCAATTTTGGAATGTAAGGCCACTAAGCTTCCCATATCGATAATTGCTAGTGGAGGCATAAATAATGGTATCAATGCAGCAAAAGCTTTGGCGCTAGGAGCCCATATGGTAGGTGCAGCTACACCCTTTTTAAAGAGCGTCGAAGGATTAAGTCAATTTAACAGCTTGAATGACGCCATCAACACCTGGAGGCTAGAGCTAGAAATGACTATGCTTTTAGTAGGAGCCAAAAATATTCAAGACTTAAGAAAAAAACCACTGCTATTAACAGGTGCTACAAAAGCCTGGCAGGACAGTAGAAAACTGAAATAATTAAATGAAGCACTGCCACCAGGCAGTGCTTTTCTATGTATATTTGCTTATTTTAGCGGGAAATATAGCTAAAAAGGAA
>JAWSUQ010000305.1:0-2489 GCA_033549265.1 Bacillota bacterium | reverse complement strand
AAATGTTCAGATTTTCTATTGGAATGATAGCGTTGCTAATCGTATCGGTATTAATATACTTTGGTTTTGCTCATCGGGTTCTAGATAGAATGAGACTCACTGATAGAGCAGCATTAGCTATTATTGCCGCTATGATTTTAGGAAGCTTTATCGATATTCCTATTACAGGAGGTCGAGTACAATCTTCAATTAACGTTGGTGGAGGAATTATTCCTATAGCCTTAGCAATATATGTGTTAACTAGAGCCGGCACCAGCAAGGAATGGCTTAGGGCTATTATTGCCATTGCCGTTACAGCTATTGCTGTCTATTTTACTGGGCAGATATCCGATGCTGATCCAGGAGCCGGCAAAGGCTGGCCCATTGATCCTATCTATGTAATCCCTATCATAGCAGGAACGGTAGCATATATAGCAGGTAGATCAAGAAGGTCTGCCTTTATTGCAGCTACATTAGGAGTACTTACGCTAGATATAATTAATTACTTCTTTTTACTTAGTTCCGGAATTGCGGGAGTAGTGCAAATTGGTGGAGCAGGGATATTTGATGTAATTGTACTAGGAGGAATAATCGCAGTACTTTTAGCGGAGGTGGTAGGTGAGACAAGAGAGCGATTACAAGGGGGGCCTGCAGAAAAAGGCAGACCCAAGGAATTATTAGCAGGGTTAAAAGGAATTTCAAGTCCGCAAGCAAAGCCCTTTCCAAGAAATGAAATTGATTTGGAGAAGAGAGCAACTATAGAAGAGGCTGAGAAGAAAGGTGGGGAGTCAGATGATAAAAAGTAAGCTGAGACTATTAGGTGCTATATTTTTGATAGCGGGAATTGCTGTTATTGGAATAAATGCATTTGAACAATCAGTACCTACCATAGATATTCCAGAAATAGCCGACTTAGGATTATATGAGAGTGAAAGGCAAGATGGCGGGTATTTTACCATCGTTAACGAAGAAGGGGAGGTATTAGACAAAACTGTCCGCCATGTCTACATCGGAGATGAGCTGATAGTGAGTGATAATAGACATTATCGGGTAGTGGAAATAGATGGCGACACTGCTGTAGCAGAACTGATTGGTACAAGAGAAATTAATCAAAACTCCAATTGGGGAACAGTTGATATCCCGGTATCAGGGGACGTTGCAGTACAGGGAGAAGCCGAAAACGCCACTATCGCTATTTATCACACCCATACAGCTGAGTCCTATGTTCCTACAGAAGGGGAGCCCTTTGTAGAAGCGGAAGGAGAAGCGGCTCAGGGTGGCATAGTAAACGTAGGAGAGATGCTGGCAACTAAACTAGAAGAGCTAGGCTTTAACGTAGTATTAGATACTACTCCCCATGAGCCCCACGATGCCAACGCTTATTATAGGTCAAGAAGAACAGCAGCCCAACTGCTCAAAGAACAGCCGGTATTAATGATTGATGTGCACCGGGATGCAGTTCCTGATCCAGACTTTTACACAGCTCAGGTGGATAGTGATCAAGTATCACGGATAAGATTAGTAGTGGGAAGACAAAATCAAAACATGCAAGCTAACTTAGAATTTGCTGAGCAAATGAAGGCCGCCATCGATGAAAAATTTCCTGACTTAATGCATGCCATTTTCATGGCAAAAGGTAACTACAATCAGGACCTAGGAGCCAAAGCTATTCTAATAGAGGTTGGCACCCATGTTACCAGCCGTGAAGATGCAGAAAAAGGGGTAGCATTGTTTGCAGAAGCTATTCCAACAGTATTGGGAATAACACCAGGAGGCGGTGGAGGTGCTGGTGCTGGTGATAGAGCGCCAACAACAGAAGGTGAAGGAAGCTCTATAGCCTGGATCATCGGCCTGTCCCTCTTGGCAGGGGGAGCATTCCTGCTAATTAGTACAGGCAGCCTTTCTGGAGCCCGAGATAAATTTAAGCAATTCGTTGGAGAAGAATGGGCTAACTTCATGGGTAAAATGAAGCACAGAAAGGCCAATGTCTATCAATCCTCCCTCAATAGGAAGGCATTTAAGCTAGAGGAGAATAAAGATGCAGAAAAACAACCGGATAACAAGGATAATAAAAGCGACGAATAATGCAGCAGAAATGAGGTGACAAAAGGCAGTGGACCATACATTAACTGCCATCTTTATGGGAATAGTCTTCGGTACTATAGGAAGACTCTACATGCTAAGAGTTGATTACCGCATGTACCCAAGCTATCCCCATGGCTTTATAACCCATATTAGCTTAGGTTTTATTGCTGCATCATTAGGAGCAGTGGCAATGCCTGCTCTCACAGGCAAGGATTATGTTGCAGTAACCTTTTTAGCCTTAGCGGCTCAACAGTTTAGAGATATTCGCAGCATGGAAAGGGAAAATCTCGCTAGAATAGAAAGAAATGAGCTAGTGCCCCGAGGAAATGATTACATAGAAGGTATTGCCAAGGTGTTTGAAACTAGAAACTACTTAGTTATGGCCACAGCGCTAATAACTAGCGGTATAACTATTTTGTTCAGCT
>JAWSUQ010000304.1:0-3915 GCA_033549265.1 Bacillota bacterium | reverse complement strand
TCATACCTCGCAACAATAGTACTATATTACTATTATACCAAAAGTGGAACTCCGCTAAACCGTCTTATTATTTGTATAGCTTATAATTAGGCCTTAAAAATGCATAAAAAAATAGTCAGTATATAACTGACTATTAATGATGGCTATCATGGTGATCACTTCCATGGTCTTCTACAAGAGTAGGTTTCCTATCAAAGTATAAGTCTAGTACCCAAGCAAAGATACCTAATTGTATTAGCATTAGTATTATACCATACCAAAAATAATCCATAGCTTCACCTCCTCAAGAGAAGTCTTTATAATATTTTATTATTCTCTAAAGATTTAAAACCTCCTTTTTTTGATGTATTGAAAACAATAATTTTACATAAAATAAGAGAGCTTATGAGTAAAGCCCTCAAAGTGGAAACAGTGGTTTGCCATATCGATAATCGGAATAATCATTTCCATCTATGGTACAAAAGGCGCACTGAATACATGGGTCATCGTTCTTAAGATAGATGTTATGTCTACATTTGCCGTCTATCTGCTTATCCATTTTTATCAGCTCCTTTAATATTATTTTTCCCTGAAACCTTTTTTATCATTAGAGACTATATTTAACGAAAGGTGTAAAAGCTGCCATGAAAACTAGCATTCAAAAAAAATTTGTATTCCTATTACTACTTTCAATTTTTCTAACTAGCTGTAGCTCTATTCCTAGAAAGTCTTTGCCGGATACTACCGCAGCTCAACTGACCCAAGAATTGAATATTACTCTTAATCAGTTTTTTACAGAAATAAATCTTTCAGAGTCAAATGATCTAAATAAAATAGTTGCAGAACAGGAACTTGAGGAGGAAATAAAAAATGGTTTGGCTCAAAAGCCAAACCTTATAAATATCAATAATGATAAATTAAATTTCTCTATTCAGTTGAAAAATGTTACTAAAGATGAAGTTACGGCCCTAGTATCAGGAAAGCTTAATGGAACCATCTTAGAATTCAAAGCTCATGAATTTATATTTATTAATCAAGAAGATCAGTGGCTAATTAAAAGCTTTTAGCCTTTATTTATATTTAAATATTTAACATGCCTGATATCTTTTTCTACTAAGAGTCTGTAGACCTTGCACAGCTGAATAATTCTAGAGGTTGTCCTTTCACCAAGAACCTCTTCAATCTCTGCTAGGCTCAAATTAGAAGTAATTATGGTTGGCAGCTTATTATTTAAGCGGTAATTTACGATACTGTACAGCTTATTTTGGGTCCAAGTTGTATAATTATGTACTCCTAAATCGTCAAGAATGAGAATTTCTGCTTCTCTCAGCTTTTGCATAAGCTGAACCTCTGTAAATTCTCCATTTTTGTTATAGGTTTCTTTTATTTCATCCAATAGGTCCGGGACAACTACAAATAAAACCTCCATTTGCTGTTCTATTAGTTCATTTGCAATACATCCTGCTAAAAATGTCTTACCGCTGCCAACAGGACCAGATAACAATAAACCAGTATTTTCTTTGGCTTGAATAATGTCCTCTACAAATTTTTTTGCTGCATTTAAGGCTAATTCCGCTAGCTGTCGATATGAGTATCTGTTTGATAGAGTATCTATTAAGGTTTGGGAATAGTAATCAAAATTAAACTTAGCAAAATTATAGCACTGCATTTCCTTTGTCATATTTGCATATTTTAGTTTTTTGTACAAATTTCGATGCTTAACACAGCTACATTGAACAGCAGCATTATCTACAATAATAATTCCTCTATCCTGACATTTTGAACATAATTTATGGTTTTTAGGGGTCTCAGCAATAACTTTATGAATTTTCTTTAGCTCTGCTTGATATAAGCTTGATTTTAATTTTTCCATATTTTCACCTAACCCATATAAATATCTTTATATTTGTCATTTAAATTCAGTTGATTCCTTCTGCCAGTTTTCTGATTATCCTTAGTTTGATTTTCTTTAGCTTTAAACTTCTCTTCAAAGGTAATTACTTCATTTATAGTACGAAAACTCTTCCTTTTCCATTCTCTTAAGATAGAATCAATATATTTAAAGTTCAACACTCCGCGCATAACAGATCTTTTAAGAGCCCCTTTAATAAGACTATACTCAAAATTATCCTTTTCAACCCATTCTTTAATTTGTTCACCCTCCATCGGCGTAAGCAATCTACCAAACTCCTGTTCAAATGTAGTATATAGACTTGCTACCTCATCATATGTAACGGCGATCTCTGACATTGGCATTTTGTCTTGCTGCCAGCTAGTGTAAAAAAGAGAAACTAAAATGTTGGATTGTAGTTTCCCTGCAATAGATACAATATTTTTTTCTATGAGTAATGCCAATCTTTCTTTTATCTGATCCTTACTGCACGTCATTCTATTATTAAGTTCAGTTAAAATCTGGTCAATATTTTTATTAGCATCAATGGTAAGCAAATGAACAATAATTAATAATTGAATATCATCCAAACCAGCCTTATGGTAGTTTTTTAAGAACATAGTAGGCACTGACAAGGTTTCTAGTGCCAGCTCTGATGCGAACATATTTACTGCCTCTGGTTTCATTTTTACCGCCTCCTAAAACCTACTTCAGTGCTATTTAGATTATATCATCAATCATGATATTTTCATAGAAGCCTATTTATCCTTTTCGCCAAAAGTTAGGCAACAGCAATACCAAAATTGTATAAATTTCTAATCTGCCTAATAGCATTAGAAAGCTGTGAACAAATTTAGCGTGGGCCGGAAGAAAAGCAAAATTTTCAACAGGGCCTACTCGACCTAAACCCGGCCCTATATTACCGATGCTGGCAGCAACTGAAGAAAAGGAAGTAATCAAATCAAACCCCAGGGCTGACATATAAATAGAACCAACTATAAATAAAAAAGCATATAAATAAAAAAATTGGAATATACTGCTTAATACTTCTGGTTGTACAGATTTACCGTTTACTTTAATAGAAAAAAATGCCCGAGGATGAATAGCTCTATTCAGCTCAAGCCAGGTTTGCTTAAGCATAATTAAGTGTCTGCCTACTTTTAGTCCTCCACCAGTTGAGCCTACGCATCCTCCAACAAACATAAGAGAAATAATTAATCCTTGAAGGGCTATGGGCCAAATATCATAGTTTGCTGTAGCAAAGCCAGTTGTGGTTATGATAGATACTACTTGAAAGAAAGCGGTTCTAAGAGCTTCCTCTAGGTTTGGAAAGGATCCATTAGTCCATAGGACTGTTGCAATAATGATACTGACTATTATTGTAATGAAAGAATAAAATCGAAATTCTTCATTTTTCCAAAATACAGCTGGACTTTTTTGAAGAACTAAAAGATAGTATAAAGCAAAATTTGCCCCTGCTAAAAACATGAACAAGGTAATTACCCACTGAATAGCAGGGCTAAAGGAAGCAATACTATCATTTTTAGAAGAAAATCCACCGGTAGCAACAGTACCAAATGTATGAACTAACGCATCAAATAAAGACATTCCTAAGATCATTAGGATTGCTATTTGAGCAAATGTTAAAACCAAATATATAGACAAAAATATTTTTGCTGTTTCAGTAATTCGAGGCTTGATTTTCTCTGTAGTAGGCCCTGGAACCTCAGCTCTAAATATTTTCATTGCCCCTATTCCTAACTGGGATAGGACAGCTACAAACAGCACAATAATACCTAAGCCCCCTAGCCAATGGGTAATAGAACGCCAAAGCAAAATTGCTTGAGGGTTCCCTTCAATCTCTGTCATAACACTAGCTCCAGTAGTAGTAAAGCCAGACATGCTTTCGAAAAAAGCATCCGCAAAGGTTGGAAAGGTTCCTGCAAAAAAATAAGGCAATGCTCCAAATAATGCTGCTAACAACCAGGCCAGAGCTACTAATGTAAAGCCTTCCCGATAACGTACATCACCAGTTGGCTTTAATA
>JAWSUQ010000303.1:0-3938 GCA_033549265.1 Bacillota bacterium | reverse complement strand
TGCATCTGTTAGTTCATTAACTGATAAGGCCTTGTTTACAAAGTCAGCTACTTCTTCCATGCTATACTGCAGCTTAATTCTTAATAGCTCTGCCCCTTCATATAATCGCTCAATATGTTCTGTTAATCTGAAGCAATAGCCGTCATAAGCTCTAATTGTTTCAAATAAGCCGTCACCAAAAAGAAAGCCATGGTCAAAAACAGATACCTTGGCTTCTTCCTGTCTATAAAATTGTCCATCAATAAAAACTAAAGCCATTTTTCACCATCTCCGTTACTGTCTTAATATGACAGCGCTAAGAAATTAGCCAGCAGCTGTTTACCTACTTCTGTCAAGATAGATTCAGGATGAAATTGTACTCCTTCTACGATAAACTCCTTATGTCTAACGCCCATAATCTCACCGATATCAGTTTCTGCCGTTATTTCCAGACAATCAGGCATGGTATCTTTTTTAATGATTAAAGAGTGATACCTTGTAGCAATAAAGGGGTTATGTAACCTATTAAAGATGGTCTTGCCATCGTGAAAGATTTGCGAGGTCTTTCCGTGCATCAAATTTTCTGCTCTAACAATTTTAGCCCCAAAAACCTGGGCGATAGATTGGTGTCCTAAGCACACGCCTAAAATAGGTATCCTGCCAGCATATTGCTGGACAACCTCCATAGAGATTCCTGCTTCATTAGGGGTACAAGGTCCTGGGGAAATCACAATATGGTCAGGATTCATCTCATTTATTTGTCCTACATCAATCTTGTCATTTCGATAAACCTTAATTTCCTGCCCTTGCTCACCTAGAAATTGAACTAAATTGTATGTGAAGGAATCGTAGTTATCAATCATTAAAATCATTACTAAATGCCTCCTCAGTTGTTTCGATTGCTTTCACCATCGCTTCAGCTTTTTTTAAAGATTCGTGATATTCTCGATAGGGATCTGAGTCAGCGACTATTCCTGCACCAGCTTGAATATACGCCATTCCTTCTTTAACCATAATAGTTCTAATGGCAATATTCAGCTCCATATCACCGGCAAAATTCATCCAGCCCATGGAACCAGTATATACATTTCGTCTGATGCCTTCAAGTTCTTCTATAATCTCCATACATCTTACTTTTGGGGCTCCTGTAATAGTTCCTCCAGGGAATGTGGCTCGAATGACATCAAATATGTCTCTGTCCTTATGTAGTTTTCCCTTCACATTTGAAACTATGTGAATCACATGAGAGTACTCTTCAGTAACCATCAATTCATCTACTTCTACTGTACCGTAGTCGCAAACTCTCCCTAAGTCGTTTCGCTCTAGGTCTACTAGCATGATGTGCTCAGCATTTTCCTTGGCACAGGAAAGCAGTTCCTTAGTTAAGGCTACGTCCTCCTCTTTATTCTTGCCTCTTCGTCTTGTTCCAGCGATTGGTCTTGTTTCTACAACGTCATCCTGAACCCTTACCAACAGCTCCGGGGAGCAGCTAACTAACTCCAAATCACCCAGCTTCATAAAGCCAGAATAGGGGGAAGGATTAATTTCTCGTAAATATTTATATACTAAATAGGCTGGAACCTCTAGCTTACGATAAAGCCTGACTGATAAGTTTACTTGAAAGATATCACCTGCAGCAATATATTCCTTGCCCTTAGTTACAACATGAGCGAATTCCTCCTCTAAGAAATTAGCCCGCAATTGCCTCTTCTTTAGTTGTTTAGTAGTTAGACTTTTTTCATATGGAATCCATTCCTGCTTCAGTACATCCTCTAGCTTGGCTAATTTTTCCACAGCAGCTTCGTAGCCCTCCTGTGTTAACTGATCCTTAGGAACATTTACTACTAAGATAATCTTTTTCTCTAGGTGATCGAATAAGCAAACCCAATCCACAAATAGCATGTAAATCTCTGGGATTTCAAGTTCGTCTACGGCGGTGTTAGGAATTTTTTCAATCTGCCGCACTAGATCATAGCTAAAATAGCCAATAGCTCCACCAAAGAATTTTGGCAGTTGAGGACATCTGATACTCTGATAGTTATTAACAAAAGCTTTTAATTCTTTTAGTGGCACACCCTGGTATTCCTCAGTTTTACCTTGCTTTTCAATCATTATTTTATCACCATAGCTTTTAAAAACTAAAAAAGGACTGCCACCTACAAAGGAATAGCGAGCAATCTTTTCTGCTCCTTTACCGCTTTCAAATATGAAAGAATTATTCTCAGGGCCCCCTAATCGTTCATACATGGAAATTGGTGTAATATCGCCAATGGGAAGTTCCTTCCATATGGGTATTATTTTATTTTCCTGGGTCAGTTGGTGAAACTGTTTTTCTGATGGCCAAATCATAGTAATAGATTTCCTCCAATAATTAGTATCATCCTTTATTCAACATAATTTTCCTAAATCCCTTTTAAAACTATTAAAATTCTATTAATCTGCCAAAATTTTTGTCAATAATGGTACAATCTGCTTCTTTCTAGATAATACTTTTGACAAGGTTATACTTCCCTGCTGTAACTCGACGCCAAAAGCCTGAGCCACACTCTCCTTTCGATCCCCTGCCATAAGTAGCTCTGTAACCTCTTCGAATATATCTGTAAGCATCATCAATACTACATCATAGCCTTGAACTTCCTTTTTCAACTTCATTTCCTTTAATAGTTCGTCCTTATATGTCAAGATACCCTGTAAGTCCATGGTATCTACTTGTCCAATCCCTACCTTTAGGTTGCCCATTTGAAAGGTCTTAAAATCCTTATGCAGCAGCTCATATGCATTTAAGCCCTCTAACGAGGTTCCTGCTCGAAACATATCAATGCCAAATTGCTTAATGTTAATGTTAGCTTTTAGACCAAGCTTTTCTGCCGTAAGTTTATCTATCATAGTACAGGTAGGTGACTTGAACAGCATTGTATCAGATAAAATTGCTGCGCATAGTATCCCGGCTATCTGTGGATCTGGATCTAGCTGATGCTGATAGTATAGATTAGCAATAATTGTAGCAGAGCTACCTACTGGTTCGTTGCGAAAATAGATAGGCTCTCCTGTTTGCACATCCCCTAAGCGATGATGGTCAATTACTTCTAACACTTCTGCTTCCTCTATCCCGCTAATTGCCTGGCTACGCTCGTTATGATCAACTAATATCACTTTCTTTCCGTTTAAAGCTAACAGATCATATCGAGCCATCATCCCTACTACTTGATGGTTGGAATTTAAAACAGGGTAATTGCGATATCTAGTTTCGAGCATAATAGGTTTAATATCCTCAATACAATCATCCTCATAAAAGGTTACAATATCCTTTGTTCGCATAATAGTTGAGGCTGGTACACTCATTGTGATCAGTCTAGCTGCTGCATATGTATCATGGGGAACAGAGATAATAGCCACCTGATACTCTTTAGCCAGGCTAATAATTTCTTCTTCCACCTTAAATGCTCCAGTTACTATCATTAATGAGGGCCGTAGCTTGATGGCTTCCTTTTGGGCATCGGTTCTATTGCCGATTATGACAATACCGCCTGTTTCAAAGAAGTCTGTAATAGACTCAGGAGCCATGGCCAAAACTGTCACCTTTCCCGACAAAATATGATTTTCATCTCCTAGAATAATCTTTCCATCTAAAGTTTTTATTATGTTTTTCAAACTGACATTTTCAATTCGCTGATCGTCTCCATGAAAAACTGCCAAATATTTTCGAGCCAAATCCCCCAAGGTTACTAGTCCTTGGAAGTATCCATCCTCAGCAACTATAGGCATGGTCTTTAATCCTTGCTCCTGCATGCTTTCCCAAATTTTGCGTAGGTTCACATAAGAATGCTTACCTTTTACTTTTGGCTTCAAGCTAATTACATCACTGGCTCTAGCTTTCACATCCTTTATTAGCATTGGGGGGCTAACTTTAAAATAATTTAAAACATATGCCGTTTCCTTGTTGTTTTTTCCTGCTCGAG
>JAWSUQ010000302.1:0-3948 GCA_033549265.1 Bacillota bacterium | reverse complement strand
GGTGGCCGCCAATTTGTTCAAACTATCGAGGCTATGATAGAGGAAGAGGAAATAGAGGTGCTAGGGGGAAGAGCCTATAGCAGCTATGAGCTAAATAGAGATGTAATTGCCATTCCCATAGTAGGGGGCGTTTTAAATCTAGTGGTTGCAGAGATTGAGCCCCAGGGCCAATGGGCAAAATTTTCTTTTGACGGCAATGGTCATGGTACCCACATAGCAGGGATTATTGGTGCTAATGGTTTGCTTGAAGGGATCGCCCCTGAGGTAGAGCTGATTGTTATCAAGGCTCTTGACTCAAATGGCGAATCCGATGTGCCTACTATTATGGAAGGAATAAAAAGGGCTGCTGCCAGCGGCGCCAACATTGTTAATTTGAGCTTGGGATATCAGCTAGACCCTCAGGATACCGTCAGTGACGCTTTAACTAGTCTAATAGAGGGGCTTTCAGAAGAATATAACTTGACTTTTGTGGTAGCAGCGGGGAATGATGGGCCTGGTCTAGATAGTATAGCTACTCCTGGAAGCGCTCAAGGGGCTATTACTGTTGGTGCCTATATCTCTCCAGAAATGTGGAAAAGAGAGTTTGGCTTAGAGCTTAGCGATTACGTTTTGTGGCCCTATAGTTCAGTAGGGCCAAGCGGTTTTTGGGGATTAAAGCCGGAGCTAGTGGCACCTGGTGTAACCTGGTCTACATTTCCGCTATGGGCGGGGGAAGGCTATTACTTTGATGAAGGCACCAGCATGGCTGCCCCGCAGGTCACAGGGCTCTTGGCCTTAATAATAGAAGCTTTTACAAGAAAAGGAGAATCATATTCACCTTATGAGCTAAAACAAGCCTTAATAGCAGGAGCTAGTCCCATTAAGCAACTATCTATCCTAGAACAAGGCTACGGCAAGGTGGATGGTATGGCTACCTGGCAAGCCCTTACTAAAGAGGAGGCCCCTGTAGCTTTCCAAGGCGGATTCTATCTTGGGGAGGGGCTTGTTGGATATCTAAATCTGCGGGAGTTCAGTCCCGGTATACTAGACTTATATTTAACTAATTTAAATGAGGGAGAACAGCTGATTAAGCTTAACCCCAAAGCCGATTGGATATCACCTGAGCTGCGGCAGGTGAGGATTCCTGCCAAATCCACTAGAAGGGTTCCGATTTACTATAGTCTCACTACAGAGCCTGGCGTCAGAGCTGATTTATTAACATTAATTCTTGACACGGGGCAGGAAATAGACTTAGTTAATAGCTCTATTACACCAATTAGCATGGAGTTAGACCGGATTGTTAAAGAAGGGGTGTTAGGGGCCGGAGAGCTTGAACGCTACTATATATCGGTTGCCCCCGATACTCAGGAGCTGAATATTTCCTTAAGGATTAAGCAGACTACTGGTGGTTCTCCTTTAGGAAGGGCTAGAGTCCAGTTATTTGATCCAAATGGTCGCTTGTGGGGAATGACCCCTACTACCGGCGCCGATAACATGTTAGCAAAAAACAGCTTAACCAGTTCCATAAGGGTATTTGAACCTGAAGCGGGAGTGTGGGAGGTTGTTGTTAGCAGCTCCTCTTGGCTGTCCCAGTATAACTTAATAAGAACCGAATACATCTTGAATATGCTTGCCGATAATAATGAGCCTAAAGCTGCTCCTGAAACCGCTAGTGACCATGGCTGGATCGTAGGTATAATGCCAAAAGAGATAGCTCAAGAAGCCTATGGCCAAATGGGGCTGCTATGGATATATAATAATGAACAGTCCCTCTACAATGGCTTAGTTTTGGTGAACAATGTAATTTATCAGGTCACTGATGGGCGACTGCTAATTCACAAAGAGCAGTTAGAAAAATCTACAGTTACCTTGGTGCTATTAGCCCATTAGGTTTTCCTCAACCTTAATTATTTGGAGAATATTTTATTGAAAATATCCCCTCCATAAGATATAATTAGTTCAGCTTATACATAAGGATAAAGATATAATGGCAATTCGGGATAGAAGGAGGATTTTCCACGTGACTAAAGAAAAAAAGCATATCGTAACTATTTTTAAAACAGCTCTTCAGGAAACTGTAAAAAATGGTGGCTGTGGCACCTGTCAAACTTCATGTCAGTCAGCCTGTAAGACTTCATGTACAGTAGGCAATCAAGTTTGTGAAAGAAAATAATGAATCCCGTCACCCTAGGTGGCGGTTTTCTTTTTAGGAGGTTATGTTATGACGCTTATTCATAAATTTATATTTGATGATGTAAGAATAGTGTTAGATGTTAATAGTGGTTCAATCCATGTAGTAGATCAAATAACCTGGGATTACCTTGATTGCCTTGAATATGGGAACAGTAAGGCTGTCGCTAAGGAGCTGTTGATGTCAGAAAAAGCATATAGTATGAAACAGCTGCAAGAGGTGGAGCAAGAGTTGGCTGAACTGGAAAGGGAAGGGCATTTGTTTAGCCATGACCGAGATGGGCAAAGCTATCAGGTAACCCCTAACCCCATTGTAAAAGCCCTATGTCTTCACGTTTCTCATGACTGCAACTTAAATTGCAGCTACTGCTTTGCTGGAGCTGGGCATTTTGGTGGAGAGCGGCAGCATATGTCAGCGGAGGTAGGGAAGAAGGCTATTGACTTTTTATTAAAAACCTCCGGCCCTAGAAACAACTGCGAGATAGACTTCTTTGGTGGTGAGCCCCTTCTTAACTTTCCAGTGGTCCAGGAGCTTGTAGCTTATGGAACAGAACAGGCAAAGGCTTTAGGGAAAAAAATAAAGTTTACTTTGACTACTAATGGAGTACTGCTATCGCCAGAGGTTGAGGAGTTTTTAAATGAGCACCAGATGAGTGTGGTGCTAAGTATAGATGGCAGGCCGGAAGTGAATGATTCCATGCGACCAACCAGAGGCGGCCAGGGAACCTATAACAAAATTATGGATAATTATCAGAGATTTTGTTCTTCGAGAAATCATGAAAACTACTATTTAAGAGGAACCTTTACAGGGAACAACTTAGACTTTTCAGCGGATGTGCTGCATCTAGCAGATCAGGGCTTTCCCTTATTATCTGTGGAGCCGGTGGTAGCCCCGGATACTGCTGATTATGCCTTTAAGAAAGAAGATTTACCAAAGCTGATGGAGGAATACAACAAATTAACAAAAGCTTATTATAAGCGGCAGCAGGATAATGAAGGCTTTGAGTTTTTTCATTTTAATTTAGACCTAAATCGGGGTCCATGCTTGCCCAAGCGGCTGTCAGGCTGTGGGGCTGGCCACGAGTATTTAGCAGTAACGCCTGAAGGGGACCTTTATCCCTGCCATCAATTTGTGGGCCAGGAGGAATTTTGCTTAGGCAACTTAGACCAGGGCTTAGTTAGGCAGGAGCTTTCTCAGCAATTCCAGCAAGCTCATATATATAATAAGGAAGAATGCAAAAAATGCTGGGCTAGATTCTACTGTAGCGGTGGTTGTCATGCTAATAATTATCATGAACATCAGGATATTCACCAAGTATATGAAATCGGTTGTCAATTAGCCAAAAAAAGAATAGAATGTGCGATCTACCTGCAGGTAAAAAAGGCGCTAACCGTCACAGGGTAGAGGCTATTTGGAAGGTAATAAGAGGTGATGATTTTGGTAAAGGAAACGAAAAAAACTGGGTGTCCATTAAACTGTATAGATGGCTGCCAGCTAATAGTGACTGTAGCTGAGGGGAAAATAGTTAAAGTCCAAGGTGGACTGGACAACCCCCATACTAAAGGCTTTACATGCTCTAAGGCCAGCTTGCAGGTTCAGCGAACAGAAAGCAGTGAACGGATTTTGTACCCAATGTACCGAGAAAATCGACATCAGGATCAATGGCAGCGTATAACCTGGCAAGAGGCTTATGAGCTGTTGGCAGAGAAGTTGGCTACCATTAAAGAGACATGGGGCTCTGAAAGCATATATCATCATTACGATTTTGGATCTAATGG
>JAWSUQ010000301.1:0-3963 GCA_033549265.1 Bacillota bacterium | reverse complement strand
GAGGGGCTATTCTATCCTTAGTACGCCAAAATTCCCCAGAGCCGATGTAAAAAGCATCAATATTTGCAACAGATTTTTGATTAACATAAGCGTAACCACCAGGACTGCCGCCAATATGCACAAAAACTCCATCAAAATCGTGGGACATATATGCTAAATAATCCCTTGCACTGCGAATAGGACCAATCATATCTGCCTCTCCCTGCTGGAATATAGCTAGAAATCTTGTTATTCCTCCCTCTGCCAATACCTCATATACCACATCAGCCTCCCTTAATCCAGATTGGGGCCTGGCTGCTGGTGAATTTTCTATTGTAATAGCAATAGGTCTTTTAGCAATTTGTTGTTCTACCGCCATTCCTGTTAATGGAGCTAAAATCCCTGTTTCTTCAACTTCTTCAATTTCTTCAATTTCCTCATCAATAATATCAACCACCGCCGGTACTTCTTCCTCCGGCTTAGCTAACAAAGAGTTCATGATGCTATATGTACCCACAATTACTATCAATAGTCCTGCTATGGCTATCCCTAATATTTTTTTATTGGCCATTTTATCTTTAGCATTCAATTTTATCTCCCCCTTTATAGGACGGTGTGACTACACCAGCCGATATAATCATTTTAACAGCCTCTTCCACTGTCATTTCAAGGGCGATAGTGTCCCTTCTAGGTATCATTAACAAGAAACCAGACGTAGGATTAGGGGTAGTTGGTAAGAATACATTTATTACTTGGTCATCGGTTTTATGCTGCACTTCTCCCTCTGTTTCCCCCGTGACAAAGGCTATTGCCCAAATACCTTTGCGAGGGTATTCGACCAATACAGGTCGTTGAAAAGCATTTTTTTCCCGATTGCTAAAGGCATCTACTATTTGTTTCAGGGTCTTGTATACTGAGTTTACCAACGGAATTTTATTTAAAAGATATTCACCGTAGTTAATTATCTTTTTGCCAATAATATTAGTTGCTAAAGCTCCTACCAGTAGAATTATCATTACAGTCATTATAAGACCTAAGCCAGGAATATTATCAATGCCAAAGGCAGCGTAAATAATTTGAGCCAAAAATAAATTATCTACATATTCAAACATCCAAAATATTAAAGAAAAGGTAATCATTACTGGCAATAATATCAAAACGCCAGAAATTAAATAGTTACGCAGCTTCTTCAATTAATTCCCCCCTAAAAGCCTAAAAATTTTTGGTAGAAATATTAAGACCCCAATAGAAATAGAGCAAATTGCTGTTAATAAAACTGCTCCTGCCGCAGTATCTTTAGCATTTTTGGCCAATTCATGATATCTTTCGCCAACGGTTAAGTCAACCACCTGCTCTAAAGCAGTATTTACCATTTCTGCCGCCAGCACAAAAAAAATAACTATTAGTATCAAGGCAAGCTCTTGGACGCTAATCTTTAGCAGCCAACTTGCCAATAAAGCAATTACTGCAAAAAACAAGTGAATTTTTATATTTCGCTCGTGAACAATAGCCCAACCTATCCCTCTTAGGGCATAGCTAAAGCTAGAAGCTAAACTTCCTTTTTGTTTCATAATTTTATCCACCTATTACTCTCTGAGTAGGTCTAGCTGGCCTAATAATTCCTCTTCAGCCTGTCGCATTTTTTGCTGTTCATTTTCATTCATATGGTCGTAGCCCAACAAATGCAGCAGGCCGTGAATAAAAAGATATCCAAGCTCTCTGTCGTTACTATGATTATAGTCCTTTGCCTGTTTGGTAGCAGTCTCTAGCGATATGACTATATCTCCCAAAAGCAGCTGCTCATCACCTTGAAGCTGAAGAAAGCTTTCTTCAAGCTCAGCAAGAGAATCATACTGGGGAAAAGATAGTACATCAGTAGGCTTATCTATGGCTCTATGCTCTTTATTCAACTGCTGAATTTGCTCGTCATCTACTAATACTAAGGTTAACTCACAATTCTCCGGCAACTGATGCTTTACCAGACACAGATTGCCTAGCCCATTTGCTATTTTTTCCATTTCATCAGTAAAAACTTCATTATGTTGATCATCAATTACTACCAGCTCCATTTTTAGGCTTTCTCCTTTCCATTTCTTTGGCAATTGTCTCAGGATACTCAATTCGAGAGTGAAAAATTCCATTTAATACTCTTAAAAAGGCTTGAGTAATCTTTTCTAAATCTCTCAAGGTCAAATCACATTCATCTAGCTGTCCATCATTAAGCTTATCCTTGATGATCTTTCGAACTAATCCTTCCACGCGACCTGGAGTTGGATTTTGCATTGCCCTGACTGCTGCCTCTACACTATCTCCTAGCATCACCAGAGCCGCTTCTTTAGTTTGGGGCTTAGGCCCATCATAACGAAAGTCTGCTTCGCTGATATTTTCCTTCTTCTCACCCTCTTTTGCCTTGTAGTAAAAGAAGGACATCAGGCTAGTGCCGTGGTGCTGTTCTACAATATCAGCAATAACAGGCGGCAGTTGATGCTCCCTTGCCATTTCTCCGCCATCCTTGACGTGAGAGGTGATAATTAAAGTACTTAAAGTAGGAGCCAGCTTGTCATGAGGGTTATCTCCTGCCAGCTGATTTTCAATAAAGAAATATGGTCTTTTTAGTTTTCCAATATCATGGTAATATGCTCCGACCCGAACCAATAGTGAATCGGCCCCTACCTCATCAGCAGCAGCTTCCGCTAAATTGCCAGCTAATATGCTGTGGTGATATGTCCCCGGAGCTTCAATTAAAAGGCGCTTTAACGCAGGATGGTTCGGATTAGAGAGCTCCAGCAGCTTCACTGATGTAGTTATCCCAAAAGCAGCTTCCAAAAACGGTAACAAGCCAATAGTCAGTACTGAGGATAAAATGCCATTTAGTAAACCCATAATAATTCCCAGGGAAATCACACTAAAGGAATGATTGTAAATAAGTCCTAAAGCTATTGCAGAAAAAATACTGGCCACCGCCACATACATTCCTGCCTTGACTAAATCAGACCTGCCGCTGAGCCTAGATACGCTATATACACCAACTAAGCCTCCCATAACCGCCGTAACAACAAAGGTTAATTGACCACCTGTCAGCACTCCCACAAAGATTCCTAAAATAATTGTTAAAAATACTGCCAGCTTTGTATCTAAGAGAATGGCTATCAGCATTGAGCCTGCAGCTAAGGGAATCATATGGCCTACCTGTATGCCCATCTCAGTCTGTCCACCAAAGCTTATTAAGGTTACCACCTTTGCTATGGCAACTGTCATTACTATTAGCAAGCCCATTAAAATAAGGCTAGAATCGCTGTGATAAATATGCTTTTTATACTGACTTACGTATAAGATAACAACGGTATAGCTGATGCCAACTAATAATGCTATCCCCATTAGGGCTAGATAAGGTGACTCCGACCGCTGGAGTCCAAATTGCTCAAATTGTTCTATATGAAAATCAGTTACTACATCTCCTGTCCTAATTAACCGCTGTTCCTTCCTGATAGTCACCTGAAAAGGAGGTACTTGCTGCCTTATTTCTTCGATTCGTTGTTGAGTACCTTGAGCATCATAAACTGAGGTAGGTTTAATCTCTACCTGTCGAATAATAGCTAAAGAAAATTGCCTCAAGGCTTCAGGCTGATTTAACTGACTTATTTCACCTAATATTTGTTGAGTTACAGCTGGAATTAAGTCCTTTTGAATGCCATGGATGAGAAAATTACGAACTATTCCTTGAACTAGTATCTTCATCCCCGAAATTTCACCTTCGGATAAATTCATCAGTTCCAGAGTAATTCTTTCATTTATATCTAAAGGCAGGAATATTTTTTGAAATTCTGCAACCATTTCCTCAGCAGTTGTCTCATTAGCTGTTTCTTCACTAGCTACTAATGCAGCCAATTTATCAAAGTACTCGCCGATTTCTACTTCTAGCTCCTCAATAATAGCCTTGTCCACCCTATAAACAGGTTCAACCTCCTTGATAGCCTCTTCCCT
>JAWSUQ010000300.1:0-3982 GCA_033549265.1 Bacillota bacterium | reverse complement strand
TAACCTCGTCCCCTGATTTATATTTCTTAGCAGCCTCTTGCCAAGGATTAGCTGCCAACTGCTTCAATCCTAATGATATTTTTCCCTTTTCCTTATCCACAGCTAAAACATAAACTTGAAGCTCCTGACCTTCAGATAGTACTTCCTTGGGATGGTTTACCCGCCCCCAGGAAAGTTCAGATACGTGCAACAGTCCATCTACTCCGCCAATATCAATAAAAGCGCCAAAGTTAGTTAATCTACGAACTGTTCCTGTGACGGTTTGTCCCACAGCTAATGCTTCCAAAGTCTTTTCTTTGGCAAAAGCTTGCTCTTTTTCAAGAACAGCCTTACGGGATAAGACAATCTTGTTCTTTTCTTTTTCAATTTCTATTACTTTAAAGCTTAAGGTTTGACCTACATATGCCTCAAGATTTTCCACGTAGCCAATTTCTACTAAAGAAGCCGGCATAAATCCTCTAAATCCTACATCTATCAGTAAGCCGCCTTTAACAACCTGCTCCACAATGCCCTCTAGTACTTCGCCGTTTTCAAAGGCTTGGCTAATTTTTTCCCAAGCAGTAATGCGGTCTGCTCTTCTTTTTGATAGGATTGGGTTTCCTTCTTCATTTTCAGGCTTGATTACATAAAGTTGGATGACATCCCCCACCTTAACTTGGGTTTCAGGAGCAACATCCTCTTTTAGGGACAATTCAGTTAACGGTATAATCCCTTCTGATTTTCCTCCCACATCCACTAAAACATCCTTTTCATTAATCTGCACTACTGTCCCTGAAATAATATCTCCTCTGTTAAAGGAAGAAGCCTCGGGAATATTTGTTTCTTCAGTTGTTGTTACATCATTGTTAATCTCTGTCATTTTATTTATTACCTCCTCTAGTATCCAATCTGGTGTAGATGCTCCAGCTGTGACGCCAATTTTTTCCTTTGCTACAAACCATTCCTGCTTTAGTTCACTAGCCTGTTCAATATGATAGGTGGGTGTTCCGGTAGCCTCACAAATAGAAGTTAATTTCCTGGTATTGGAGCTATTCCGTCCTCCAACTACTATCATAATGTCCGAATCTAAGGCTAATTTTTTAGCAGCGTCCTGTCGCTGTCTAGTAGCATCACAAATGGTGTTACATACCTTTACTTCATCGGCCTTCCCCTTTAAAGCGGCTACAATTTGATTAAACTTCTCTATTGATTGGGTAGTTTGAGCCACCACACATATCTTAGACTGCTGTGGTAGTGCTGTAACCTCATCAATATCCTCGATAACCTTTGCATTATTACCAGACCATCCAAAAATACCTTCAACCTCAGGATGAGTTGGGTCGCCAACTATTACGATAAGATATCCTTTATCGGCATGCTCTTTAGCTAATTGCTGGGCTTTATTTACAAAAGGGCAGGTGGCATCAACTAGCTCTAACCCTTTGTCCTTAGCTTCATTTATGATTTCCGGTGCGACACCGTGGGATCGGATAATTACCTTCCCACTGGTGATTTCCGTTAAATCATTTATGCTCACAATACCTTTATCCGCTAGCTTTGTCACAACCTGCGGATTATGTATTAGTGGTCCCAAAGTAAAAATTTGTTCTGTAGGACACACCACTGCAGATTCTGCAATATCTAAGGCTTTTTTTACTCCAAAACAAAACCCTGCTTTATTTGCCACTGTAATTTCTATGGCTATCACCTCATCGTTCCATTGCTAGTTTATGAAATATTGGCAAATTATATTATCCTTCTCTAAAAATGCTTAAAATCCTTCTAAAATGATAAAAGTTATTGGCTGATACCTGCTTTCTTACTAACTATTTCCAAAATAAATGCTACTACCTCTGGAATTTCTAAAGAGCTAGTATCAATATGGATAGCATCCTCAGCGGCTATAAGCGGTGAAACTGCTCTTTCCATATCTTCTTTATCTCTTGCAGAAATTTCTGATTGGATTTTTTCCACTTCTACTAGGATACCTTTTGCCAATAGCTCATTGGTGCGCCGCTCTGCTCTTTTTTCTACAGATGCGGTTAGAAAAAACTTGCATTCTGCTTCAGGCAACACAAAGGTCCCTGTATCTCGCCCATCCAATACATTCCCTTTATGGCGGGCAATTTTTCTTTGTAGCTCCACCATTTCCTTCCGTACCCCAGGAACCTTGGCCACGGTGGACACGGAATTGGAGACTATTGAAGATCTTATTTCCTCAGTTATATCCTTACCATTGCAAAATACTAGCTGCCGGTCACTACCCCATTTAAACTGCAGCTCTAGCTTAGCTGCTAGCTGCTCCAATTGGGTCTCGTCTGTTAAGCTAATATGATGCTGAAGGGCTAGATATGTAATGGCCCGATACATGGCTCCAGTATCTAAATATGTATAGTTAAGCCTATCAGCTACTATTTTAGCTACCGTACTTTTACCTGCTCCTGCTGGCCCATCAATAGTAATATTTATTTTCTGAGACATAGCTACAGCCTCCTTTTTCCCGCATTATTATATTTTAGCATAGTTTACCTAATATGACAAAGAAAAACCAATAACATTTATGTGTTATTGGCTAGAGTTCTTATTGTGTCAAAGAAGCTGGGAAAAGATACATCAACACAATCTACGTCACGAATTTTAGTTTCCCCTTGAGCCACTAATGCACATATAGCTGTGGCCATGGCGATGCGGTGATCATGATAACTAATGCATTCAGCGCTGCCTTGAAGCTTCTGGCCGCCTGTTATTATCATTCCGTCCTCTGTTTCTTCTATCTTAACGCCAAATTTTCTCAGTTCAGTACAAGTAGTAGCAATTCTATTAGATTCCTTCACCTTTAGCTCTGCAGCGTCCTTAATTATAGTTTGCCCATGGGCCGTGGCCGCCGCAACGGCAATTATCGGAATTTCATCTATCAAGGTGGGGATGATATCTCCTGCTACTGTCACTCCCTTTAAATTAGAATGTTTTACTGTAATATCACCAATCAGCTCGCCACCGCTGGTACGCTGATTTTCAATGGTAATATGTCCGCCCATTTTCTTTAAGACTTCAATTATGCCATTGCGAGTTGGGTTAATGCCTACATTTTTTAAAGTGATTTCTGAATTGGGAACAATCAAACCAGCCACCATAAAAAAGGCTGCTGAAGAGATATCCCCTGGCACGACTATTTTCTGTCCAAATAGTTGACTGCTGCCGTTAATACTGGTAGTCAAGCTGTCGGTCGATATTTCTGCTCCAAAATGAGCTAGCATCAGCTCTGTATGATTACGGGATCCTTTAGGCTCAGTAACCTTGGTTATTCCTTCGGCATACATACCAGCTAATAAAACTGCTGACTTGATTTGGGCACTGGCTACAGGAGTGTGGTAGTCAATTGCCTGCAGTTTACCCCCTCGAATGGCCAAGGGCGCATATTGACCCTGGTTTCTGCCATCTATCTGAGCCCCCATTTTCCTCAAGGGATTAGCTACCCTGAGCATTGGCCTACTGCATAAGGAGCTATCACCCGTAATGATGGTATGAAAGGGTTGGGCTGCCAAAATCCCCATCATTAACCGCATAGTAGTGCCAGAATTGCCAGCATCTAAGATATTCTTAGCTTCCTTTAATCCCTCTTTGCCAACGCCGTTGACGGTAACCTGATCGGCTCCTACCTCAAATGTTACCCCAAGCTCCCTTAAGCAGCTGATGCTGCTTAAACAATCTGTCCCATTAAAAAATTATCAATGCTGGTAGTTCCTTTAGCCAAGGCACCAAACAACACACTGCGGTGGGAGATTGACTTATCGCCTGGAACATTAATTTCACCCTTTAAGCCGTTGATTTTATTTAAACTTATGTTCATATTGCACCTCGATCTTTTGCTATACTTGTTTAGCGATAATATTATGGTTTATTAGGGTTTTATAGGCTAGCTCCGCCAGCTCCTGAGAAATGAAGCCTAGCTTGATGGTACCACCTTCGCCTTCCCGCACCCTGAGGATTTCTATATCCATAA
>JAWSUQ010000299.1:0-3982 GCA_033549265.1 Bacillota bacterium | reverse complement strand
GGAAATGGCTGATAACTGCTTTGACTATTATAGCTGTTATTACCAGTGGGATTTTAAGCTATTTTATCCTGCCCCCTGTATACGAAACAAAGGCTGTGTTGATGGCTACCCAGGCTGCAGATAATCAACGGCGCCTGACCGATGATACTAACTTAGAAGGCATAGTTGATACTTTGTCCAGGCTGCCTGAAATGACCATGAACACTTATGTAGGACAATTGGAAAATGAAACACTGCTAAAAACAGTGATTAAGAAGCTTGAGCTGGAGGAAGAGGGCTACACCGTTCGGGGCTTGAGCAATATGATTTCAGCCAGTAATGTAAAGGATACCAATTTAATCGAGGTGAAAGTAACAAATACCGATCCGTCCTTAGCCGCTCTAATAGGCAATACCCTAAGCGAGGAGTTCCTTAAGTTTATCTCCCAAAAAAATAAGGAGCGGATGACCCAGTCAATAGATATGTTGCAGGAGCAGATAGGAGCTGTTGAAAAAGACCTGCTGGAAGCAAACAAGCAGTTGATGGAATTTAACAGCAAGCCCCGGAGCATTAACTTCGTCCAGGAAGAGTTAAAAGCTACTCTGGCGGATTTGACCTTATATCAGTCGCTGCTGCTGCAAACTAATATCGAATTAGATCAGCTGCGGGCCGGTATGGGTGAAATGGAGAAAAGCCTGGCCAATACTAGCCCGGTGCTGTTAACTGAGACAAAGGAGGAGCAGGGGATTGACCCTGTGACAAATGAACAAATTATTGTCACTAAAGTTACTGAAGAGCCAAATCTAAACTACAATAACCTGTTAGCTCAGATAGGCGCTCAAAGGCAAAGGCTGGCAGAGCAGCAAGCCAAAGCCAACAGTATCAGCAATGTAGTTGTAGACTTGGAAACCAAGGCTAAAGAGCTGCAGGTTGAGTTGACGGAAAAGAACAGTGAATACAATAAGATTATGCGGGATGTTGACAGACTGGAGCGCAATCACAACCTGTTTACCGAGCGGTTAGCTCAGACCCAGATCTTTCAGTCTATTGATATTGGTGAGACCAGCATCTTAGTGGTACAGCCTGCGATGGAGCCTACCAGCCCAATTAAACCAAACAAAAAACTTAATTTAACTATTGCCTTTGTGCTGGCGTTGATGGTAGGGGTATTTTTAGCTTTTGTCCTGGAGTTTTTCGACAACAATATCAAGAACGCTGATGATGTCCGCAAGCATCTTGATCTGCCTGTTATGGGCAGCATTCCCAGAATGAATAGCAACAATATGAGGAACTGAAAGGAAGTGGCATAATGGCAAAAAAAGCAGAAGAGAGATTACTGATTACCCATACAGATCCTAAGTCACCGGTTGCTGAAGCCTTCAGGACACTGCGCACTAATTTGTACTATTCAAATCTGGATCAAGAGTTAAAAAAGGTGATGTTTACCAGCGCCGGACCGGGGGAGGGGAAATCTACCATTTTGGCTAATCTGGCGGTAGCTGTGGCCCAGACAGGGAAAAAAGTATTAGTTATCGATGCTGACTTGCGGAAGCCGGTACAGCACAAGATCTTCCAGATCAGCAACCTAAAGGGCTTGACTAACCTGTTAGTTGAGGAGTTTGAACTGCAGCAGGTGGCCCAGGCTACGAAGGTAGAGAACCTGTCCATTATCACTAGCGGACCTATTCCGCCAAATCCGTCAGAGCTGTTAGGGTCTGCCAGGATGGAGCGATTTTTAAAGGGCATTGAAGGCTTTGATATTGTCTTTATTGATGCTCCACCGGCTATTGCAGTTACAGACCCAGTTATTTTGTCATCAAAGGTAGATGGAGTAATGATAGTGATAAACAGCAAAACTGTTAAAATCGAAATGGCAAAGCATGCTAAGGAGCAGCTGACAAAGGCTAATGCCAAGATTTTGGGAGTAGTGCTTAATAACGTGGAGTATAAGGGTGAGGATTACCAGTATTACTATTACTATGGTGAAGCTAAATGATAGATTTTCATAATCATATTCTGCCAGGAATAGATGACGGGGCTAAGGATTGGGATGAATTTTTTGCCATGATAGAGATTGCAGCAGCTGAAGGAATTGCCCAAATAGTATGTACCCCTCATTATATCTGTGGCGAAGTGGAATATAACATTTCCTCTTACAATAAGCTTTTGGAAGAGGCCAGAGAGAGGCTTGCTGCACGGAATATAGCTATGAAGCTAATTCCAGGCAATGAAGTATTTTTTAGCAATGAAATAGTTCCGGCATTAGCTGAGGGAAAGCTAATAACTGTTAATAATCAAGGCAAGCACTTGCTGATAGAGTTTCCCATGATGGATGTACCCAGCTATACTCAGGATATTTTGTTTGAGCTGAAGCT
Source organism: Bacillota bacterium (assembly GCA_033549265.1). GTDB lineage: Bacteria > Bacillota > Desulfitisporia > Desulfitisporales > JAWSUQ01 > JAWSUQ01. The sequence continues at coordinate 1,628 of JAWSUQ010000299.1, read as the reverse complement.
CAAAGGTGTAACTCCTATTATTGCTCATCCGGAGCGCAATCATGTCTTGAGCAACAATGGGGAGCTATTAGCTAAATTGATAGAAGCTGGGTGTCTATGTCAGCTGAATAGCGGCAGCATTACGGGCTTGTTTGGTGAATCCACCAAAAGGGCTGCCATTAGCTTAGTGCAGTCAGGAATGGTGCACTTGCTGGGAACAGACGCCCATAGTCCACGCAGAAGAGGGCCGAAAGTTAAAGAAGCTATGAAGCTGATTTTTGAGCTGGCAGGTGCAGCAAGAGGTCAGGAGATAATAGAGGTTAATCCGTTAAAGATAATCAACGGCTTGGAAGTAGAGCCTTATCCAATTGAACTAATCCAGGAAAAAAGAAGCCTTTGGGGCTGGCTGGTTAAAAGTCTCAAGGCTAGCAGTCAATAAGTTGCATAAACTTGTTGGCTGCTTTTCTTTTTTTGGTTATAATGGTAATAACTGCATAGGAGGGGTATTTTGTGAAGGATAGAGAACTAACCGCACCTAATAAGAAAAATGGAATAATTGCTTATCTGCTGCTTATCCTGTGGGTCCTTTTATTATTTCATTTTTCCAATCAACCGTTTCAGCAACAGGATGTAGAGCCTTTGCTGCAAAGGGTGATTGCTGAAGAGCAGCTGATGGCATTGCTGCCAAAAGTAGAGTTTCATTATGGAAATTCTTTTGTAACTTATACTAAGCCTTATCGCTTTACTCAATTTTTCATTAGAAAAGGTGCCCATTTATTTGTTTATGGGATACTGGGATACTTGTTAGTTCAGGTGGCAACCCTATTAATTCTTAAGAAAACTAAAGCAATCCTGGCAGCTCTATATATTGCTGGGGTAGTGGCCTATTTTGACGAATATAATCAGGGCCTAAGCCCAAATCGCACCGGCAGCGTCTATGACGTGGGATTAGATCTGATAGGCGCCTCCCTGGGAATTTCCCTATTCTGGGTAGTAATATGGCTTGCTAATATGAGAAAATCTAAAGAACTGGCAAAATAGTCATTTGTGGTAAAAAAAACTAATAATTTAGAAGGAAAATTAAGGTTTTCAGCGAAATACGGAATATATAAGGAAGAAAGTCCTATAAAATAATAGGACTATTTAACATAATTTACAGATTATGTATTTAGCTTGAAGCAAATATGCCCCTTTTTACTTAAAAGGGGTTTTATATTACTTTTATGTGTGAGGCGATAAAGTCCATGGGTCATCCAGACAGAAGATCTAAAAGAGAGTTAAAAAAGAAGCTTGTGGAAGAGGCATTAGATAAAAAATCTCTTCATGGAAACCTTGATTTAACGCCATATAATGCAATTAAAAAAATTATCAACAGCAAGAGCAAGCTAGCATATAAGTAGTCTTTGGAAATGGAAAAAGAGGTGTAATTTAGTGGAAAAGTTAAATCGGATAGTATCACTGATGGTAATAGACGCTGGCTTAGTGGCATTAGCTGGATTTGTGGCATTAGTGATTAGATTTGAGACTATAAGCAAGATACCCCTACAATATTTTGAAGCCTTTTCTTCTTATATTGTGGTTTTTGTAGTTGTTAGGGTAGCATGCTTTTACTTGTTTGGGCTATACAACCGGCTCTGGCGCTATGCCAG
>JAWSUQ010000298.1:0-3987 GCA_033549265.1 Bacillota bacterium | reverse complement strand
ACTTAAAGCTTGGCGTAAGCCAAGTTTTCTTTATAGGTAGGTGCAGAAATGGATGAACTGGTTGCGGTAGGTAAAATTACAAGTACGCATGGTTTGCGGGGATATATGAAGGTATTGCCTTTAACTGATAATCTTGACAGATTTAATGATCTTAAGGAGGTTTTTGTAGTAGGTAATACCTTTCAGCAAACAATGATTATTAAAGATGTCCAGCTTAATACTCATAAAAATTTAGTATATATCCTTTTTGAAGGAATTACGAATGTAGACCAGGTAACTAGTCTTAGGAATAGCTTAATTAAGATTCCCCTAAAAGAAGTGCCTATCTTGCCAGCGGATTCTTATTACCATTATCAAATAGTTGGGCTAAAGGTTTATGATCTAGAGGATATTTATTTAGGTAAGGTAGAACAAATTATAGCGACAGGCGCTAATGATGTTTATTTACTGGGGGATACTAATACTAACAAAGCTATATTGATCCCTGCCCTTAAGGCCGTCGTTAAGTCAATAGACATTGAAAACCAGAAAATGATAGTGGACCCACCATCAGGTCTTTTAGATATTTGAGGTGACGAATATGAAGTTCCATGTACTTACTTTGTTTCCTGCCATGTTTCAAGGACCTTTAACTGAGAGTATTATTAAAAGGGCTCAGGACAAAGAGTTGGTACAAATAAACATAGTAAACTTTAGAGATTTTGCCTTCAATAAACATAACACTGTAGATGATTATCCTTATGGCGGAGGAGCTGGCATGGTGCTTCAAGCTGAGCCCATTTTTAATGCAGTAGAAGCTATCAAAAAGCCTCAGAGCAAGGTTATACTTATGTGTCCGCAAGGAGTTACCTTTAATCAACAATTGGCTACTAGGCTTAGTCAGGAGGAAGAATTAATTATTATTTGTGGACACTACGAGGGAATTGATGAGCGTGTCAAAGAAAATATAGTAGATTATGAAATATCTTTAGGGGACTTTATTTTAACTGGTGGTGAATTGCCAGCCATGGTAGTGATGGATAGTGTGGTGAGGCTTTTGCCAGGTGTATTAGGACAGGACAAGTCCTCAAAAGAAGAATCTTTCAATCAAGGTCTACTTGAATATCCTCACTACACTAGACCTGCTTTATTTAGAGATATGACAGTGCCGGAAGTATTATTATCGGGAAATCATGAAGCAATAAGAAAATGGCGTAAAAAAGAATCCATTAGAAGAACTTTTTTAAAAAGACCTGAGCTATTAGTACAGGAAGAACTTGATGCTGAAGGCAGGAAGATGCTGGAAGAAATAAAAGGGGCTATGGAAGAAAATGACTAATAGAGTGGCACCTGTATATATTGGATTGATTCATTATCCCGTTTATAATAAAAATATGGAGGTTGTTACTACCTCCATTACCAACCTTGACCTGCACGATATCAGTAGAAGCGCTACTACTTACAATGTTGATAAGTATTATATAGTGCATCCAGTGCCAGTGCATCAGCAGGTAGTGTCAAACGTATTGTCCTACTGGACAGAAGGCTATGGCGCTATTTATAATCCTGATCGAAAAGAGGCCTTTAAGAGAGTAGTATTAATTGATACACTTGAGCAGGCTGTAGCAGATATTAAGTTTATTCACGGAGAGGATCCGGTATTAGTTACTACTGATGCTAGAACATATCCTAACACTGTTGCCTACTCATGGTTAAAAAGCGAAATTCAAACGAATAAAAAGCCTATATTTATTTTATTCGGTACAGGTTGGGGGCTTGAAGAAAAGGCGATGAAAGCTGCAGATTATATCTTAGAGCCTATTAAAGGAGCTGGAGATTATAATCACCTATCTGTAAGAGCAGCGGTAGCTATTATCTTAGACCGACTGTTGGGTGAAGACTGGTGGCAATAATGTAATACAATTAATGTTGTCTTGGTGAAAAATATATGATATAATAAGCATGTTTGCAAAACGGACGGTCCGCTACCACAGCTAAATGGGTATGAACGTCTAGGAGGAAGGAGGGCAATTTACTATGAACGTTATTAAAGCGATTGAGCAAGAGCAGATGAAAAAGGATGTACCTAGCTTTCGGCCTGGAGACACTGTGAAAGTGCACGTTAAGGTTGTTGAGGGAAACAGAGAAAGAATTCAGGTATTCGAAGGAGTAGTTATTAAGCGTAAAGGCGGAGGTCTTACAGAAACCTTTACCGTTAGAAGAGTATCTTTTGGGGTAGGTGTTGAAAGAACTTTCCCAATTCACTCACCAAGACTAGCAAAGATTGAGGTAGCTAGAAGAGGTAGAGTAAGAAGAGCAAAACTTTACTACTTAAGAGATAGAGTAGGGAAGGCCGCTAGAATTAAAGATCTATAAATTAAACCTTTTGGGACTGATTCTACTCAGTCCCTTTTAAATATGTAGGAGGTTGTTTAATGCTTAACCGAGATCATTGGATAGTAGAATATTTAGAATCAATTGTAATAGCCCTAGTTCTGGCTTTGATTATTCGTACTTTTGTGTTTCAGCCTTTTTACATTCCTTCAGGCTCTATGGAACCCACTTTAGCCATAGGAGATAGAATTATTGTTAGTAAGTTTTCCTATTATTTTAACGAACCAGTTCTCGGTGATGTAGTTGTATTTAAATATCCCCTTGATCCTAGCAGGGATTTTATTAAAAGAGTGATAGGTGTGCCTGGGGATATTGTGGAAATAAAAGATAGCCAACTATTCGTCAATGGTCTGATTATCCCTGAAGAATATGTACCTCCCTTAGATTTTGGTGATTATGGTCCAATTGAGGTTCCCAAGGAAGAATATTTTGTTTTAGGGGATAATAGAACTAATAGTCAAGATAGTAGAAGCTGGGGCTTTGTACCAGAAGAAAATGTGGTTGGAAAAGCTCAAGCAATATTTTGGCCGTTTAATAGAATTGGTGCTATAAGGTAGGTGGAAGCAATTGAATGATATCCAATGGTATCCTGGACACATGGTAAAGGCAAAAAAACTTATAAAAGAGCATTTAAAGGTAATTGATATAGTGGTAGAATTGTTAGATGCAAGGGCGCCTTCTGCCTCCAGAAACCCTGAATTAATTGGCATATTAGGAAATAAACCATTGGTGCTAGTGTTAAACAAGGCTGATCTAGCTGATCCTACAGCTACAAGATCATGGATTGAACATTATAATCAGCAGGGCAGGGCAGCGGTAGCAATTAATGCCACTAGTAAAGAGGGAATCAAAGCATTAATCAAATGTATGCAAGAACAATTGCATACAGTGAAAGAAAAGCAGCTGACGAAAGGTAGAATTAACTACTTGCCTCGGATAATGGTAGTTGGTATTCCAAATGTGGGCAAATCTTCCCTGATCAACTCCCTTGGTGGAAAAGCCAGTGCCAAAACTGGCAATAAGCCAGGAATAACAAAAGGCCAGCAATGGATCAAGCTAAATGATTTTCATCTTTTAGATGTTCCTGGTGTGCTTTGGCCTAAATTTGAAAACCAGGAGATAGGCTTTAGATTAGCTGCCTCTGGGGCAATTGGAGATCACGTGTTTAATGTGGAGGCTGTGGTAATCTGGTTGCTAGACTATTTAAGGGTCTATTATCCAGCCAATCTTGCTGAGAGATATAAGCTTGCAATAGAGCTTGAGAATGTTGAGCCGCTAGAGCTATTAAAGACTATAGGAGCTAAGCGAGGATGCCTTGTAGCTGGTGGTAATGTTGATATATTGAAAAGCGCTGAAATTGTGTTACGAGAATTTCGAGAAGGAAAGATAGGCAGAGTTACCTTAGAACAAGATGAAGTTCTCTGAAAGCAAATTAATGTTAAAATAGTCTAAATAATTTTAAAATATTATATAAATTCACTCAAATGCAGGAAAATTGCCTTTAGAATAGAATATAAGTTTAATTAGAGTCTTAGTATACAAAGTGCAGGAAGTTGCTGATTTAGATGATTAATAAAAGCTTGGCTAAGATGGCTGTAAAGGAAATTGAACATG
>JAWSUQ010000297.1:0-4000 GCA_033549265.1 Bacillota bacterium | reverse complement strand
CCCTTCACCGGTTTTGCCGAAGACAATTCGGTTGTCTTTGAGCAGCTCCTGAAATTTAGGATAGTCATTTTTCCAGCTGCAATTAGGGTTTGGTTTATAGGCTACTCCTGTGTTGGGGTTCACTATTTCATACTGTTGATTTGGCCTCCAACCTCCAACTTGAAATGGGTCTGCTTTCCACAAACCCCTGGGGTCATTGTCTGGGTTAGCAAAGCCTTCCCCATCTTCTGTCAGTCTAAATTTTTCGCGATTTTTAACGAAATAAGCCATGGATTTAAAATACACTAAATTGTGGGTATGGGAAACAGATATTAGGGCGGTGTTTGTAACAGACTTGGTGGAATTCCAAATAATATCTGCTACAAAATTATCCTCTCCAAAGACTTCATTACAAATTTTCTTGAGATTATCAACTTCAATATCACTGATGCTGATAAACATAACTCCATCTTCCCTCAACAGATTATGGGCTAGTCTAATCCGAGGATATAGCATGCTACACCAGTCACTATGAAATCTACCATTGGTGTCAGTATTTAAGAATAGCCTGTTTTTTTCCTCATCATATAAGCCTAGCTGCTCTTCATACTCTTCTTTATTCATTTTAAAGCTGTCCTTATAGATAAAATCCTTGCCCGTATTATAGGGAGGATCGATATAAATCATTTTAACGCTATTTAAATAGCTCTCTTGCAAGAGCTTTAGCACCTCCAAATTGTCTCCTTCAATATATAGATTACCGGTTTTTTCCCAATTAATGCTTTCTTCAATACAAGGCCGCAGCGTCTTCCTAATAGGAGCATTTCCTTCTAGAATGGCAGCCTTCTTACCAACCCAATTAAAATCAAAGCATTCCTCACCTTCAACTAAATCATCAGAAAGCTCCTGCTTTAGCAGTTGAAAATTAATAGCCTTTTTAAGGATACCCTTTTCATCTTTTACCTCAGTAAGTACATTAGGGAAAAGTGCACCTATTCTCTCAATATTCTTATTTGTAATATTTACGCTCTCCATTTTTAACTTATCCATCTTAATACCCCCGTCTACTCTAAAAAGCCTATAAAATATATTCTAGCTAGAACAGCTATTCTCCTGTTGATCATTTCAAGCCTTTAGTTGCAGTATTTCTTTGGATTAAACAACAATTGCCTGCAGCTTTCACCGCAGGCTAATAAGAAAAACCTAATTATAACAATGATCAAGTATTTTTTCAATTTCATGAGCTTCTATCGGTTTACTAAATAGATACCCTTGGATAAAGTCACATTTTACTGCTTTAAGCCGGTTATATTGCTCAATCTCCTCAATTCCTTCCGCCACTACCTGTAAATTCAAGCTGTGGGCAAGAGAAATAAGACTATCCATAACAGAGATGTTCTCTAGAACAAGAAATTTATCATTAAGAGATTTATCTAACTTTATTTTATCCACAGGTAAAAAGGTTAAATAGCTTAATGAAGAATATCCTGTACCAAAATCGTCTAATACAATTTTCACACCTAGATTCTTAACTTTTTCTAAAAATGTTATAGTCTCATTTTTTTTCTCAAGAAAAATACTTTCGGTAATTTCGATATCGATAAGTTCTCCTTGTATATTTTCACTTTTTAATGTTTCCTCTAAGAAATTAATAAATTTTAAGTCATTTAACTGCTTTGCGGAAAAGTTGATAGCAATAGGTTTGATATTTAGCCCTTTTTGCTTCCATAGCCTTATTTGATCAATAGCTTCTTTAATTACCCATCGCCCTATTTCAATAATCATCCCTGTTTCTTCTGCGATAGGTATAAACTCCGATGGAGGTATGCTACTATCTTTAAGTCTTAACAGAGCTTCTAAGCCAACAATTTCTCCAGTTAATGTACAAACCTGAGGTTGATACAAGAGCTTAAAATCCTTCTCTCTTAAAGCTTTTCTTAAAGATTTTTCTATTTGTGCTTTTTTCTGCAGCTTGTAAGTCATTTGCTGATTAAAGAGGATATAATTATTATTGCCTAGCTCTTTAGCTGTGTACATTGCTACATCTGCATTTATAAATAGCTCTGTAATATCATTACTATCCAAGGGATATATTGTAACCCCTAAACAGCCACTTATGTATATTTCATCTTCCTCCACCAATAGCTTTGCTACAAATATATCCATTATTTTTTTAGCCCATTTTTCAACTTCCTTTACATCCTTCTCATTAAAAAGTAATATAGCAAATTCATCCCCGCCAAACCTTGAAATGAATAATCTTGTGTCATTTAAGCTTAGCAAGCTATTTGCAACCTTTTTTAGTACTTTGTCCCCGTAAATATGGCCTAGTGTATCATTTATCTGTTTAAAGTTATCAAGATCAAGAAGCATAATGGCACCAGGTCTTTCCTCTGCTAACTCTTTAGATAGTACTTGCATAAACCTTCTTCGATTAGGCAAATCAGTTAAGTGATCGTGGTATGCAAGATGCTCTATATAGCTTTCCTGCTCCTTAAGCTTAGTAATATCAAGAATTACACCATTAATAAATCTTAGTTTATGGTCAGCACCAAAAATTCCTTTGCCTCGAATCAACATCCACTTTATATTATTACGAGCTATGATTTTTACTTGGATATATATTTCATCCTTTTTTCCTCGTTTATAGGCTAAAAACTCCTGAACTAATTTTTTTTGCTCCTCTTTTGCCAGTAATTTGTCTAATACTATATCAACCTTTTCGTTTTCACTTAAAGATAGCCCATTAGCTTTTTTAAATTCCTCCGATAAATAGATTGACCTATCACTTATGCTATATTCCCACACTACACTATTTGTACCTAAAATAGCTATCTGATATTTTTCCTTCAAGCTTTCTAGCCTATTGGTATAACTCTGTATTTCATCATACTGGGCCCGTAGCTCCTCCTCCGAGGCAGCTATTTCCTGATAAGCTGCTTCTATTTCCTCATTTGAGGCGTTTAGCAATTCCTGTTTTTCTCTTAGTATTTGATTTGCATTTAACAGCTCCATTGTTCTAGAGGCAACTGTCCTCCGCAAAGTAATGCTCCAAACAACCAACAGTAAAATAATTCCAAAGATAGCTGCCACTAGCCAAGTATATTGTTTTACTTGATCCCATAACCTTTGCTCCTCATAGACCCCTAGCCATTTATCATAAATTTCTTGATACTGTCCGTTTATTTTTAAAATTTTTAATCCGCTATTTAATATTAAAAGTAAATTCTCATTATTCTTTTGAACAGCCATACTATATTCATTCTGCCCAATAAGCAAATTATTGGCCCGTAAGTCTGTAAAACCCAGGCTATCTATAATATAGTGCCCTGGAACTTTTAGTACCGCTGCATAGTCATATTTCCCCATGGAAACTAGCCTCAACGCATCTGCAACAGTTGCAACCTTTACAAACTCAATATTAAGATTTTCATTTACTAAGTATTCATAAACTATATCGTCCTCCTGTACCACAACAGTTGCCCCAGCTAATTCTTGGATATTAGTTATTCTCATTTCCTTTCTTGTAAAAACATCTCCACTAGAGATTGTATGTTTAGTAGTAAAATCATATCTTTCTAATCGTTCAGGAGAGGAAAACATTCCAGAAATAACATTGATTTCTCCTATTTCTAACTGCTTTCTTATTTCATTCCAGTTTCCTAATCTAAATTCTGCCTTTAAACCCATTACTGCTAATACTGCTTCTGCTAGTTCAATGTTGAAACCAGAAGGTCTACCGTCTGCATCTAAAAAGCTATAGGGTGGATAGTCTATATCATCACCTACAACAATATTAAATTCATTTGTTATAGTGGCATAAGTAGGAGGAGGAAAAGTAGTTACTATTGTAAGAAGAATAAGTAAAATTATAGTTCCTCTTCTATTCATATCCTTCCCCCCTTCGACTTATATTTACAATATTCAATAAATTCTATAAAAACTTTACATATTCCTGCAATAATTATACATGTTAATAACGCCTGTCATCATAGATTATAGTTTAATAGAAAAAGATGAC
>JAWSUQ010000296.1:0-4008 GCA_033549265.1 Bacillota bacterium | reverse complement strand
AATTGACCCCAGGTAATATCACCTTTGCCGTCAACTATATTTACAAAATGGTTGTCTTCTAAATCCTTGTGAGTGAAAATCCCCTTTTGCCCCAGCAAATCTTCATAGCTGCTACCTACTTTAATAACCGTTACTATACAGAAGGGCTCACCCTTTGCCAGTAATTGGGACGCCTCCTTAAAAATCTTCATGACTATGTCCTCGTTGTTTATTTATTGCCTTTTCAATTCCCAGTTGGTAAGCATTTGCTACAGTTGCTGCCCCAAAGCCATTATCGATATTGACAACACTAACTCCACTGGCACAGCTATTGAGCATGCAGAGTAATGCCGATATGCCTTTAAAGTTAGCACCATAACCAACGCTGGTAGGGACTGCCACAACAGGCTGCTCCACCAGTCCGCCAACTACGCTAGCCAGCGCCCCCTCCATACCAGCCACTACTATTACAACCTGAGCTTCAGTAAACTTTTGGGAGCTGGCTAACAATCGATGTAGGCCTGCCACCCCTACATCATAAAGTCTAGTGACCTTGTTCCCCATCACTTCTGCTGAAATGGCAGCTTCTTCTGCTACAGGTAAATCGGCTGTTCCAGCGGCCACCACTAATATATTTCCCCTTTGAGGTTGATTGCCTCTCACTAGTGTTACTAGCTTTGACCTCTCATGATAGTTAGCCTCGGGACAACGGCTAAGAATAGCGTTAAAACCTTGTTCCTCTACCCTGGTAGCTAAGACCGAATTATTTCTGGCAGCAAGCTTTGAAAAAATCTCTCCAATTTGCTCCGGGGTTTTCCCCAAGCCAAAGATAACCTCTGGATAACCATTGCGCAATGCGCGATGGTGGTCGATTTTGACAAAGCCTAAGTCCTCAAAGGGCATCATCTTTAATATATCTAATGCTTCTTCCTTTGTTAACTGCTCCGATTTATAGTCCTCAAGAAGCTTTATTATCATTTCTCGTTCCATTTAGTTCACCTCTTATTATTCTGTAAAAGTCTTATTCTATTGTAACTAAAAGCTGTCCATCTTACAACTATTCAAAAGTAACATTATATTGAACATAGGATTTTTTTGTTAGCTAGCGAATTGTACCATATATAGCAAAATAAGAGGAGGCACTGTATGACTCGTTTAACAGAAAAGGACATTAAGGGCTTAACTTATGAACTAAAACTATATGACGCTGACCTGTACAGGAAGACAGGTATGACTCTGCTACAAATAGCTTGCACTGCTGCCGGTTTATCTATAGATTATTTCTTGCAGCAGTCAGCTTCAAAAAAGGTGGCAGTGGTGCCTATCACCGTCGGGCAAGGAATTATTGGCAGCTTTGCTAGCTCTATTCAAGGCGTAACTAATTATCTTGGTTTTGAGACTTTTGTAACAGAGGAAACGGATGTTACCGGTATAGCTAAAGGAGTAATCAATGGAGCAGATATCCTATTTATGGCTGATGATAATAAATTTATTGCTGTGAATTTAGAGAAAAAGCTGATAATTGATAATGGAAAAGCTACAGGAAGAGGTTTTGTAGCTGCTATGCAGGGCTTAGCCAATGGCCTTAAAAACAAAGAGGTCTTAGTAATTGGAGCAGGTCAGGTTGGTAGTGAAGCTATCAGCTATCTTTTGTCAATAGGAGCTAAAGTTGCTTTCTTAGACTCAGATCCTATGAAGACTAAAGCTTTAATTGAGCAATACCCTGATAAGTTAAGCTCCCTTAAAATTGAAAGCAATCTGAATCAAGCTTTATTAAATTACAAATATATAGTAGATGCCTGTCCTTTGGCAGCCTTCATGACTCAAGATAACCTCCACCCCGAGGCTAAGGTAGCGGCCCCTGGAGTTCCTTTAGGCTTGACTGCTGATCTTTACTCCACCTACCAGCATAATGTTATTCATGACCCTTTGCAGATAGGTGTGGCGACCATGCTGGCTATGGCGGTGTGTCAATAAATCACATCAACTTTAAGTTAATTGTGACTTGCCATAAGTCTAAATTAAAAAAACTCACCCCTTGCTGTCCAGACCCTTACTATAAATTTTATTGAAATATAAGGGCTTAATCCCGTTTCCTGCTTCGGCATGAAAATTGCAATTATTTTTCTGAAGCAAGAAATTATTATGATGAAGGGAGGAGCCTCTTAAGCTGAATTTTTATAGCATTGTAAAGATTTCAATAAATTTCTCAAAAAGTAGGGGGAGTATCTATGAACGAACAAATTATCACAGACTCATCAATCAAACTTGACCATATTTCTAGAATATTTGGCATGGTAACTAAAGTTCCATTTTTTACTGAAAAAAAGGCTCGCATCAACCAAATTGAGCATTTGCCTGGAGGCTTAACTAACAGCAATTACAAGGTGACTATTGACGGCGTAACTTATGCCATCCGGGTTGCCGGTGATGGTACAATCGAGTATTTAGACCGTAAGGCAGAGAAAAACAATGCCACCTTAATGTCGGAAATGAACATAAATGCAGAAATAATCTATTATGATGAGACTACTGGAAATCAGATTTGTAAATATATCGATGACAGCAAGACATTACATATTCCTGACTTTAAAGAAGCCCATAATCTTAAAGAAGCCGCCAAAATATTTAATAGATATCACAATTCCGGCAAGGAGTTCTTAGCGCTTTTTGATCCAATTAAAGTTACCGATGAATATTTTGACCTGTTAGTCAAAAAAAATCATAAAGACTTTTTTGAAGGCTTTGATAAGGTTAAGGAAAAGTTTGAAGCTATTAAAGCAGCATTAGACGCAAATCCACCTAAACTAGCTCCATGTCACAATGACCCACTGCCAGAAAATTATATAGTTAACGATACAGGCATGTATTTAATTGACTGGGAGTATTCAGGTATGAACGACCCTAGCTTTGATTTAGCTGCCCTTATAATTGAAAATGAATTAGATGAAGAGCTTGAAAAAATATTCCTAGATGAGTACTTTGAAGGAAAGATGACTTTTGCCCAGTATTCATCTGTTGTTATAAATAAATTTCTTTGCGATGCGTTATGGTCCATTTGGGCTCTATTGCAAATAGCAACCGGAAAGCCTCATGAGGATTATTGGCCCTATGGCTTAAACAGATTCAATAGATGCGTTAAATTAATGGAAGAAGAAAACTTTGATAAGTATATTGAAGCTCTTCACGGAGAAGGCTACTATCAAATTTCATAAGAGCTTATTGTGAAAAGAAGTCCGCTAATTTTTTTAAATTAGCGGACTTCTTTAATATATAAATTGAAAGGTTATAATCAATTAAAGCTTCAGATAAAATTATATAAATATCAGCTTAACTATTTTCCAAGCTGCGATCCATAATGCTGGGTAAATACCGTTGAGGAGAACTTATCTATTTTCCAAGGGGGAATACGGCAGTTCTTACAGGCTCCGCCCACCCATTTATTTCGCAGCCACCGAGCTGCTCGGCTATTTTTAGAATTAGTTACCATAAAGGTTTGGTTACAGTGAGTAGTTATCTCAGCGATATTGCCTTTTATTTCAATGACTTTTATTCCATGCATTACCCCGGTCCTAGAAGGCCATAGCTTTATCTTCTCTAACAGCCGAAAAAAATCAACATGTTTTCTGTAATATCTCTTCTGGGGTTCCCCCATGCTCTAATCCTCCTTCAGGACCTTTATCCAGATAATATGATAAATTAAAGTGCTTCATAATACTGCTGATGATTTCATTTCTTTTTTGCCAAACCTCTTTAGTATTATCTGCAACTGTCATCAAGGTGGCTACCCAGCTAGAAAAGGTCGAGCTGTAATTTGTCAGCACTTCATCTGCCCCAAAAAAATCCTTATAGAGCTTAATGGGACCTGCTTGGGCCATAATATGCTCACCCAGTACCTCTATGCCTTGGGGAGAAACGGCAATATGCTCGTAAATTACTGCTTTCTCTTTGGCTAGGTGGGGCTTTGTAGTAAGCTGTCCTGTGGTATATACTTCTGCTAATGCTGCTAGCATATTTGTTCCTGTTGAA
>JAWSUQ010000295.1:0-4026 GCA_033549265.1 Bacillota bacterium | reverse complement strand
CTAAAGCTGCGTGAGGGGATATCAAGAACTGAGCACCGGCGGCTATCGCTTCCTCAGCCTGTTCTTTGTTAATTACTGTTCCTGCACCGATAGCTACCTCTGTTGAACCATAGCTTTTTTGCAGCATCTTGATGATCTGCAGGGCTCCAGGAGTGTTCAGAGTTACCTCAACAGCCCGTATCCCTCCTGCTATCAGCTGGGGTACTGTCCAAAGGATATCAGCTTCAGTTAAGCCTCTAATGATAGCAATTACCTGGGATTGTTTAATACATGCTATTGTCTGGAGTTTGGTCAAAGTCTCACTACCTTTCCACAAAAGGCTTACTACTTTTCAATAGCTACAATAGCTCCCTTATTAGCAGCCTGCACAGTTTGGGCGTATAGAGCTAAGTAGCCCTTTGTTATTTTCGGTGCTGGCGGTGTCCACTGCTCCAGCCGCTTTGCTAGATCTATCTCAGAGATTTCTAGCTGCAGCAGCCGCTGGTTGATGTCAATAGAGATAATATCACCGTTATCCACTACTGCGATTGGTCCTCCTTCAGCAGCCTCAGGACAAATATGACCGATAAAGCCTCCTTTATTAGAGCCACTAAATCTGCCATCGGTTATTAAAAATACGTCTTTTGCTAACCCATAGCCTTCTAAGAGCTTTAAGGGAGTGTACATTTCCCGCATCCCTGGTCCGCCCTTAGGCCCTTCGTAGCGCACTACTAACATATCCCCTGGCTGTATCTGCTTCTGATGAATGGCTGCAATAAGCTCCTCCTCACTGTTAAAAACCCGGGCGGGGCCTTTACAGACTAATCTATCCTCTGGGATAGCAGCCGGTTTAGCAATACCGGTTCCAGGGGCTAAATTACCCTTTAATACCGCCAAGCCGCCAGTAGGCTTCACCGGGTTAGCTAAGGTTTTAATAATAATCCCATCGGGCTTAGGTGGGTCTAAGGCTACTAAGTTTTCCGCCACTGTCTTGCCAGTTACAGTCAGACAGTCCTTATTCAATAAGGGTAACAGCTCCTGCATGACAGTAGGAATTCCCCCTGATCGGTGAAAATCTACCATATCGTATTTGCTAGCTGTGACTAAAGAGGCAATATAAGGTGTTTCCTCGCTTAGCAGGTCAAATCGCTCTATATCCAGTTCTACCTCAGCTTCATATGCTAGCGCCAAAATGTGTAATATTAGATTGGTTGATCCGCCAATAGCTAACCCTACTCGAATAGCATTATCGATAGCTTCCTTAGTTAGAATTTTTCCAGCGGTTACTCCCTTTTCTATCAGTTCAATAATTTGGCTGCCGGATTCCCTAGCCACTACCATTCTCTTAGCGGCTACCGCTGGAATGGTGGCACTGCCTGGCAGCGACATCCCTAATGCTTCTGTTAGACAGCTCATGGTATTGGCAGTGCCAATCATTTGACAGGAGCCAGGTCCTGGGCAAACGCAATCCTCTATTTCCTTAAATTCTTTTTCAGATATTTTTCCTGCCTTAAAAGCCCCGGTAGCTACCTCTATTGTATTTACATCATAGAATTCACCCTTGTATTCACCAGAATACATTGGACCACCATTCACTACAATAGTAGGCAGGTCTAAACGGGCTGCCACCATCAGCATACCGGGAACGATCTTATCACAGGAGCCAAGTAATACTAAACCATCTAGCTGATGGGCCTGAGCCATCAGTTCCACGCTGTTGGCTATAATATCTCTGCTAGGAAGAATATATTTCATCCCATTGTGCCCCTGGGCAATTCCATCACAAGGACCAATAGTGCCAAACTCTACTGGCATCCCACCGCCGGCCCAAATTCCTTCCCGGACACATTGGGCCAGCTGATTCAGATTAAACTGTCCTGGACAAACTGTGCTATAGGAATTAACTACCCCAATAATAGGCTTGGAAAGATCCTTGTCTGAGTAACCCATTCCTTTATATAAAGCTCTCGTGAGAGCCCCAGCAGGGCCACCCACAAAATCCTTACTTCTCCAATACATGCTTGTTCCTCCTAACCAATTAGCTAATTATTTGTTAGAGTCTTACCTTTTTGGTCAATAGCATATATGGCCTTAACCGTCATGGCCTCGTCAACCGTTACCGGCATATATTTCATCTCATTAGAAGCAGTTGCTACCTTAGCCACTAATTCTATATCAGCCTCAGTCATTTTTCCTATTTCATCCAAAGTGATAGGTACCCCAATTGATTTTGCCAGCTTAATGGCGCTGATGATCTCTTCCTCTGGTCTCCCTTCAAGCTCCAAGAGGCAAAGGTTACCATAGCCCACCAGTTCACCATGGTAGCGCTTATGGGCTTCATCAATATTAGTAAAGCCAAAGTAAACAGCATGAGCCGCTGCCCCTCGGCATTTATCTCCTCCTAAAATA
Source organism: Bacillota bacterium (assembly GCA_033549265.1). Lineage (GTDB taxonomy): Bacteria > Bacillota > Desulfitisporia > Desulfitisporales > JAWSUQ01 > JAWSUQ01. The sequence goes on along the minus strand of JAWSUQ010000295.1, from coordinate 1,638 downwards.
CTGCACATTCCCGCATGCCAAATTATTGAATCTACAATCTGCTCTAAAGGAAAGGTAGACTCATTATTTTCTACGGCAATTTTTGCATCACCGCCAAATTCTACAATTACATCATAGCAGGCTTTAGCCAATGATACAGCACCAATAGTCCAGCTGGTTTTTGGAATTCTACTGGTAGTAGCTCGAATTTCATACCACTTGGCTAAGGTGTCCCCCATTCCCGCAAAAAGCAGCTGTGATGGTCCATTAGCAATAACATCTGTATCAGCAAAGATAGCCACCGGAAGAGCGGAGTCTAACGTGTTTTCCAGATAGAAGCCTTCCGCAGTATGAATGATAGACAAGGGTGTAACAGGGGCACAGGTGGCAGCTATTGTTGGGACTGTCACTATGGCTACCCCTGTTCTAAAAGCTACCGCCTTACTGGTATCAATTGCTTTTCCTCCTCCGATACCTACCACAAAATCTACATTGAGCTCTTTTACCTTTGCTGCTACACTATCGATGTTGTTCCAGGTACATTCTCCTCCATACCAAAGGGCATCAACTACCTCTATCCCACTTTCTGTTAAAGCAACAACAACCTTTTCCTTAGCAGCTCCAAAGGCTTTGTGGCCACCAATTAAGACCGCTCTTTTGCCAAACAAGCTGCAAACCTTCCCCATCTCACTAATTACATTAATTCCCCGGTAATACCTTGGGGGTGAAAAAACACTCTCCATATTAAACTTCTCCTTTCTGTTATATTACTGCATTCCTCTAACAAGCTCTGGGAGAAATGTAGAAATTGCTGGCACGTAAGTGATTACAAATAATCCTAATATCATCATTAAAATAAAAGGAATTATTCCTTTAGCTATTTTCTCTAACGAAACTCCGGAAATTCCCGAGGCTACAAATAGGTTTACCCCTACCGGTGGTGACATTAGACCTATCTCCGCACCAATAACCAAGATAATACCAAAGTGAATTGGGTCAACCCCTAAAGACATCACAATTGGCAAGAATAAGGGAGTAAAAATTATAATCAGTGAAAGGGTCTCCATAAACATCCCTGCAAATAATATTATTATATTTATCATTGCTAGAACCACTATTTTATTGCTGGAGATGCCCATCATTGCTTCAGCCAGCATATTGGGAATCTGATACATGGTAATCAGCTTGCTAAAGGCTGCTGCCATTCCAACAATAATAACTACGCTTCCGGTAACCATAGCTGCATTTACAAACACTCTTGGAATATCCTTTAAAGTAAGCTCCTTATAAATAAATAGCCCTACAATTAATCCATAAAATACCGCAACTACTGCTGATTCTGTAGGAGTAAAGATACCCCCATAGATACCACCCAGGATGATTATCGGGGCCAATAGTGCCCAAAAACTGTCCTTTAAGACTGCCATAAATTCTTTTGCTTTAAAGGGTTCTGCAGTTCCAAGGTAGCCATTTTTTTTCGCAATGAAATAAGCTGTCGAAAGAAGAATAATAGAAATGAATGCTCCTGGTAGGAAGCCAGCCAAAAACATTTGTCCAATAGAGACACTACCCACCACTCCATAAATGATCATTGGAATAGAAGGCGGAATTAGTATACCTAGACCACCACCCGAGGCTGCTACCGAGGAAGCAAAGGTT
>JAWSUQ010000294.1:0-4040 GCA_033549265.1 Bacillota bacterium | reverse complement strand
AGTTAAGTTCAACTCTCAAATTTGCCTTTCTTAATGACTTTTGCATCTTTCATAAAAATTTCTCCACCTATAATCACGGTATCTATCTTAAGCGTCTTTTTATCTAAAATAAGTATATCAGCGTCACTTCCAACTTTAATAGTACCCTTCTTAGGATACATTTTTAGAAATTTAGCCACATTTACTGTTGCAGTTTTAAAAACAGATGTTATATCAATTTTCCGTTCAATGACACAATCCCTCATATCATCAAATAATTGAGACATCTTACATATGCCATTACCCATATTGCTACCATTACCATCAGAAGATACTGTTACATTATCTAGATTTTTATTATAGGTTATAAGTTTTTCTATTGCATCAGGCAAACTATATCCCTTTTCTGAAGTTTCACCTGCAGTAATATCAATAAATCCTCCCATATCAAGAAATTCCATACCCTGTTCAAATAGTTCCTTATTTCTATTTATATGGGTTGGAATAAACATATTAATTGGAAAGTCTGATTCTTCAATTAATCTAAATAGAAGCTTTAACCCTTCTTTGCCATCTCCAACGTGAATATGTACAATTCCAGGTTTTGAACCAATGAGGCCACCCATTTTGGCTTCACTAGCAAGTTCTTTCAAAATTTGAAGATTTGGATGTGAGGATCTATAATCAGCTAGAGCAATTTCACCAACGCCTATTATTTTATCTATAAGGGAAATATCTGTAGCCACTTTTCCTGTTAAAGTCGAAGTAGGAATAGAGTAACTTCCTGTATAAATATGTGACGTAATCCCTTCAGTTTGTAGAGCATTAGCCTTTGCTAAAAGGCTTGATATATTTCTTGTAATACTGTCAAATCCTAAAACACCTACTACTGTAGTGACTCCAGCACTAACAATTTCACTTAACTGTATTTCAGGAACTCTACTAACTGGACCTTCCTCACCGCCTCCCCCAAGAATATGCACATGTTGATCAATTAACCCCGGTAGAATTATCTTATTAGAACAATCAATAACTTTTTTATCCCACAGTTTCTCCTCTGAAATTTGATTTTCCACACTATATACTTTATCAAATGCAATTAAAATATCTTTTTCACCTATACTATCAGGAACATAACAATCTCCGCCTCTAAGTAGAATAAACATAAACATACTCTCCTAACTTCTAGTAAACTCTTAATAGTATTTACAGATAATGTGTAGAAATACTAATGATTTATTTCTAATAAACTTATGTTTAAGCCCATTATCATGCTATAAAAAAAGGCCTTGCAGTTTACACTTTTAGTAAACTGCAAAGCCTTATATAATTAGGATTTGGTGCGAGAGGCGGGACTTGAACCCGCACGCATTACTGCACACGCCCCTCAAACGTGCCTGTCTGCCTATTCCAGCACTCTCGCAAATTTTTAAGTTGCTCTTACAATTATAGCTACATTGTATTGTTGTGTCAACACCAATGATTGTGGAATATTGTACTAAAACTTATTATTGAAAAATAAGGGATGGAAGCAGTTCTTGAGCAGTATCCTTAATGCCGTAATGGCCGCCTTGCCCTATCAGCGAATAAACTAAGGCAGTTCTACCTATAACAGTATCTATGTTGTCTATAGTTGTAGTTAATCCATGCTTCTGGTAAAAGTTCATATATGTTTTGGGGCTGTCGCTTGATTCTACGCCAATTATATTTACGTTATTTGGATGTCTTTCTAATGCTTCAATGATTTGAAGATCTCTGCTTTTAAAATCATTATATGATGCCTGGGTGTGCCCTCCTAATAAAACCATAGCCTCTAATTCTTCCATTTCTAGCAATGCTTTAACTATTAAACCTATATGTTCAGCATTTTGAACTTTTGCAGTGAAAACTATTTTTCCTCCTGCCATGACAATTGAATCAAGGAGCTCAGCGGGGGTATCTTTGTCACAAGTATTTATTAACGCAATCTTTTTGTCGCTTAATCTGTTCTCAACTAATAATGGCAAAATACTTTCTGCGAAGCTTAAATATGTGGTGTAGGATGACTGAATATGCGACAGTTCCTGTTGAGAAAGGCGATTTTGCTCCCGCAGGAACTGAAAATCGTCTTCAATTTGGTCAATAAGGCTTTTCTGGCGCTCCACAAGCATATCACCACCAACCATTGTACTACCTATTAATATCCCTAATGCCAATGCTAAAAAAACTGCTACCAAGGAAGTTATGTGATACTTGAAATCAATCATTTTAGTTTGTTCACCACCTTTGTCTTTAGTATTTAACCTGTACATTAAAAAATACCTAAGACATTTCTTAATATCTTAGGTATTCTCTAATTTAAAAAAATTATAAGCTTATTGCAGCTGATCTTGTTCTTCTAACCAGACAAATTCCAATGGTACTACCCCTAAAGAGTTAATTTTCAGTCCCTCAACGTAATCTCCCTTCATAGCTACCTGCTCGTAAGAAAAGAGCCACAGCATCGGTGCATCTGCAATCAGATAACTCTCTGCTAATGAATATAACTCCATGCGTTTCTCATAATTAGATTCTGCTCTGGCCTGCAGCAGCAGGTCATCTACTAGGTTATTACTATAACTGAGAAAATTCCCCTTATCTATAGTTTGGGTATGAAAGGATGGAAATAAAAAGCTATCAACATCTGGATAGTCTGCTATCCAGCCTAAACGGAACATATCCCCTGTTCCCTCTTGCATATTGGTCATCAATTCTTCCCAGCTTACTTCCTCTAAAATTACTTTGATTCCTATTTGAGCCAACTGCTGCTGGATTGCTTCCGCTATTGTTTTGTGCCCAGCTGATGTATTATAGGTTAATACTAGGTCAGGAAGGCCAAAGCCCATAGGATATCCTATATCCTCCAGCAGCTTCTTAGCATTAGTGAGATTATAGTTGTATACATTATTGGGGTATTTGTAGTTGCCAAAGCCCGGAGGCACAACCCCCCCCAGCGGTTGCCCTATGCCTTCCCATAAATGCTGTAGAATCACCTCTCGGTCAATAGCATAGTTTAGTGCCTGTCTAAGCTTAACATTGTTTAATGGTGGTTTATTAATATTCAAGCCATAATAATAGGAAGCTAAAAAAGGAGCTTCTATTACTAACTCTGCTAGTTGAGGATGGTTTCTCACATAATTCATCTTACCGAAGGGTATATCATTAATAAAGTGAAGCTTACCTCCCTCAAGCAGTACTAATGCCTCTTCATTATCCTTGATAATAGGCATCTCTAACCTTTCAATGTAAGGCTCATGTCCATAGTAGTTATTATTCTTTTCTAGAGTAATCATTTTGTTTTTTTCCCACTCTACCATTTGAAATGGCCCTGTTCCTATGACTAGCTCCTTGCTACTACCATAGCTATCTCCAACTTTTTCGATGACACTCATATTAACAGGAAAGGTTGCCGGGTGTCCTAAGATAGACAAGAAATTGCTATTAGGTGTCTCTAGTTCAACTTGAAGGCGGTAATCACTTAGCACTACAATTCCACTAGCCTCTTTAGTTCTTCCAGACAGCAAATCTTCAGCACCTACTATATTTTGCAGCAAAAAGCTATTGGGATAGTTTTTTGCTGGGTTTAACAGCCTCTCCCAGGATTCCTTAAGAACCTCAGCGGTTACTTCTTTTCCATTATGGAAAAGTACTCCTTCTTTTATATTGAAGGTATAAGTTTTCCCATCATTACTTATCTCCCAGCTTGTAGCCAAGTTAGCAATCGGCTCCATCGTATCAGGATGGTATTCGATTAATCCGTCATAAAGCAAATACATCAGTTGCCTGGCAGCAGGATCCTGATAGTCAAAGCTTACCGGGTCTAAGCTAACGGGGTCGTTGCTTAACTGAAAGCGGAATACGCCTCCCTCTCTTTCATGGACCCTTACAGGGAGCGGCTGTGACTCTAAGCTTTCATTTTTTCCACAGCCCCCAATTACTACTACCCCTATTATCAGCATTATTAATAAGATAACTTTTATTTTCAGCTTCCTACTCATTGCCCTTGCACAACCTTTCCATATTAATCACCTATTAGTATAACA
>JAWSUQ010000293.1:0-4043 GCA_033549265.1 Bacillota bacterium | reverse complement strand
CGGCTTAGATGGATCAATGCTGACTATTTTTGTAAGGGAAACAATTAACAGCTATTTACTGGCAAGGAGTAAAGAATCAACAAAGTTAAGCCCAAATGAGATAATTAATTTTCTAAACGAAAAATACTGTCAAGAAGAGTTTCCTGACGATTATTTTATCTGCATTTTTATTGGTGTATTAGAACTAGAAAATATGAACTTCTGTTATGCGAATGCAGGCATTCAAATACCGCCAATTAAAGCAACTAAAACTGGAGAAGTTGAGTTATTATCCTGCGGTGGCATGCCCATTATATCTGCTATTGACAGGAACCTGTATGACTTTTGTGAGGAATCCTTTGATTTTTTGGCAGGAAGCACCATTTTATTTACAACTGATGGGTTGGTGGAAGAAATGCGTGATGAGCAAATGTATGGTAGAGAGCGTATAAAAGAAATTTTAGCAGCAAATTGCCATTTGCCATCAGATTGGATTGTAGAGCTTATTAATAATGATTTTATTGCATTTACCAGAGGAGAGCAACTAAGTGATGATGTTACCTACTTAATATTACAGCATGAAAATGAGCAGCAGCAGGAGTTGACATTAGAAGTAGCCAGTTCCTGTGATGCAATTGATTATGTTAAACATCAAATCCTTGAATTTATTGCACCATATACTACAGAAGCAAACAAGCTGTTGATTGGATTATTTGAACTTATTACAAATGCAGTTGAGCATGGCAATAAAGTGCAGCAAAGTAAAAAAGTAAAAGTAAAAGCTGTAATTGACGGGGAATTTATATTATTTTCTATTGAAGATGAGGGTGAAGGCTTTAATTGGAGAAATAAGATAGGAAAAACTCTTGACCTAGACTGCTTTGATGAGAGAGGCAGAGGGATTACTATTACTGGGATGTGCTTTGACCAATTCTTTTATAATCATAGAGGAAACAAAGCATTTCTAGTTAAGAAAATAAATGAACCCCAGTAGTTCAAATTTAAAGGAGAGCTTTTTATGAAGGGTTTTTTCTTAAAAAAAGGACTTCTTAAAATAGCACCATTAATAGTGCTAGTATTTTGTTTAGCTACCACTGGGGTCTTATGGAATGTGGCTCGGAAAATTACAGAAGAAGCAACTGATAAACATTTTCAGCAGAATATTTCAATAGTAACGGGACTTATTAATACTCGCCTTAATAATTACTTAGAAATATTGCGAGGTGCCCAAGGATTAATAAGTGTCAATAATCAAGCCACTAGGCAGGATTGGCACATATTTAGTAATATTACTAGGTATTATCAGCGCTATCCTGGGATTGATGGTTTAGCTTTCGTTCAGTATGTAAAGAAAGAACAGCTAATGGATTTTCAAGATGAAATGAAAAAGGAATTTAATGACTTTACTATTTGGCCTCTGGAAGATAAAGAGGATTACTTTATTTTAGCTTTTATTGAGCCATACAGCTTAGAAAACCAGAAAGGCTTGGGCTATGATCTTGGTAGTGACTCTAAGGCTTTAGAAGCTATGGAATATGCACGTGAAACTGGAATCCCAATTACCTCTGACTTTATTAATTTCGTTACAAACACAGTTCAAGAACCTGGTTTTATAATGGTCCAGCCTGTTTACAAGAATGAAATGCAAGCTGAGGGCAGTGACAATTTATTAGGGTTTGTTATGGCCCAGTTTAGGGTAAAAGGCTTTATGGAGGGTATCTTTCCAAACGGTCTAGCAGCAAATGAAGTTATATTGCAAATCTATGATCAAGCTAACGAGCAGTTAGTATTCGAAAGTGCAAACAATATTGAAGATCAAAAATACAAGAAAAAGCAAGTGGTTGGCTTATACATAGATAATAAAGAGTGGGAACTTCATTTTTATGCTATGCCTAACTCTGATATGCACGAAAATATTCCATTAGCTTTGTTAGTAATAGGAACATTTATCAGCTTCCTTTTTTTTATAATAGCTTGGTATCAGACAGCCTGTCAAAAGCTTGCTCAAAATCTTGCAGAAAAAATGACAAAGGAGCTATCGGAGAGCAGAGAACTATATAGGACTATGTTTGAAAGCATGAGTAATGGTGTAGCTATTTATGAGGAAATAGATAATGGAAAAGATTTTATTTTTATAGACTTTAACCGAGCTGGCGAACTGTTGGATAATTTGAATCGAAATAGTCTTAGGGGTAAGAGGCTCTCAGAGCTATTTCCCCAATTGGAGCAAGAACGCTTTATAGAAGTAATGAATAATGTTTGGCGCTCCGGTAGTCCTCAAAGTCTATCTGTACCTCGTTATAAAAATGGAAAGTTAGTTTCTTGGAGAGAAAATTATATTTATAAATTACCTTCAGGACAAATAGTTACAATTTATAATGATGTTACAGAACAGAAAAAGGCTGAAGAAAAAGTAAAAACTTATATTGAAAAACTTGAAGTAAGTAATGCCGAACTACAAGAGTTTATCTTTATAGCTTCTCATGATTTGCAGGAGCCCTTGCGTAAAATTAGAGCATTTAGCGAGCGTATCATGAAGGAGTACTATCAATGTCTAGACGACAGGGGCAGGGACTATTTGCATAGAATGAATAATGGTGCAGAACGGATGCAATATTTTCTTGAAGATTTACTGCAATTATCTAGGCTGTCATTAAAAACTAACACTTTTGAAAAGGTGCACCTGGGAGAGCTTATCCAAGAGGTTCTTGAGGGAATGGAAGAAGAAATTTATAAGACTAATGGAAGAATTATAGTAGGGCTTCTGCCAGAAATCAATGCTGATAAAAAACAGATGACATTATTATTTAACAATTTGCTTTCAAATGCTCTCAAATTTAGAAAAAATGATACTCCGCCTTTCATCACTATCGAAAGCAAGCTTAATAGCCATCAAGAATGGGAAATAAAAGTAACCGATAACGGAATCGGCTTCGATGAAATCTACAAGGAACGAATATTCAGACCATTTGAAAGGCTGCATGGGCATAATCTTTATCCTGGCTCAGGCATGGGCTTAGCGATGTGCCGCAAGATAGTAACTAGACATAATGGTAAGATAATGGCAGAAAGCAGTATAGGCAAGGGAGCTAGCTTTATTATAACCTTGCCCGCAAAAATTGATAATAATCTAGAAGTAGTGTAATGATATTATTATGCAGCTAGAAAATTAACTAAGCAAGTAGGGATTAAAATGGATAAAGAGCAGATAGCACAATTGTTGGCAGATACAGGAACCATGTTAGAGTTGAAAGGGGAAAATCCTTTTAAAATACGAGCCTATTTTCAGGGTGCCAGAATTATTGAAGGTTTGCCAGGTGAGATAACAGAGCTATTAGCCACTGGCAAGCTAAAGGACGTTAGAGGCATTGGGCGAGGCTTATTTGATAGTATTAGAGAGATTTTAGAAACAGGCCAATTAGGTATCTATAATCAGTTGAAAGAGGAGCTGCCTGCTGGCCTATTTGAAATACTGCGTATTCCAGGATTAGGACCTAAGAGGGTCAGTGAGCTTTATAAAAGTCTGGATATTACCAATATAGTAGAGCTGGAATATGCATGCCACGAAAATCGATTATTAGATTTAGTGGGATTTGGAGCAAAAACTCAAGAAAATGTCTTAAAAGGCATTGAATTTCTTAAACAGAATAAGGGACAATTTTTGTGGATTGAAGCATATAGCTTGGCAAATGAAGTCTTAGAGGCAATATCTCACCTTCCTGAGGTTGAAGAAATTTCTATTGCGGGGAGCTTGCGAAGATATAAAGAAATTGTTAAAGATGTTGATATTGTTATAAGCTCAGCTAAACCACGGCAGCTTATGGATAGTATTTGTCGGCTTTCTGTGATAGCTGAAGTGTTTGCTAAAGGGGAAAGTAAAATAAGTGCCAGCCTAAAATCTGGGATAAATATAGATTTTAGAATTGTGGAGCCTTATCAATTCTCTACTGCTTTGCATCATTTTACAGGTAGCAAGGAACATAACACCGCACTGCGGCAAATGGCAAATAGGTTAGGCCTAAAAATTAATGAATACGGGATATTTAGAGGGGAAAAGCTGGTGG
>JAWSUQ010000292.1:0-4053 GCA_033549265.1 Bacillota bacterium | reverse complement strand
CCATTGCCACTATTTTTGACTTGGTTAGGGATGCTAACTATTACTTAAAAGAGGTGCAGGATAAAACCGGTATTTTTAGCCATGAAGCATTAGTGAGTATTCTTGCGACTCTTTCAAAAATGGGTGAAGTGTTAGGGTTAGAATTTTCGATGAAACAAGAGCAGGGGAATAATGATAAACGGGTGGAGCAGCTAATGGAGCTATTGCTAGAGCTTAGACAGGAAGCTCGAGCTAATAGAGACTTTAAAACCGCTGATATAATTAGAGATAGACTAAAAGAGCTAGGAGTTGCAATAGAAGACACACCTCAAGGAGCGCGATGGAAGTGGCAGTAAATCCAAATGAGTTGCCTTCCTTAGCCTTAGCATATGTGGGGGATGCTGTCTATGAGCTTTTTGTTAGGAAGCACTTAATCTCTACTGGCGTAGTTAGGGTTAATGAGCTACATCGGCAGGCGGTCAAGTATGTTAAAGCTACTACTCAGGCTAAGCTAGTATTTTTGCTGGAGGAAGAGCTTTCTGAAGTGGAATTGGCTATAGTAAGGCGGGGAAGAAATGCTAAGTCTGGTCAAACCCCGAAGAACACGGGCATTCTGGAGTATCGCCAAAGCACAGGGTTTGAAAGCCTTTTAGGATACCTTCATTTAACGGGGCAAGATGAAAGATTAGAGTCTATTTTAGGAAAGATACCGCAGCTAGTGGAGCAGACAAGTATATAACATAAAAGGAGTGACGTGAAGTTGGACCAAGACAAAGGATTCATAGTAGGGAAAAACGCTATTATGGAAGCACTAAAGGCTAGACGTCAGCTCAATAAAATATTTTTAGCTACTGGGGCTACCTCTGGAGCTCTGAAGGACCTTTTAGCCCTTGCCAAAGCACAGAAGGTTCCAGTTAAGCAGGTGGAACGTAGGAAGTTAGATGAAATGTGTCCTGATGTAAAGCATCAAGGAATAGTAGCTTCAGTACCTCCTATGGAATACACCGACTTTCATAAACTAGTAGAAGACAGTTTAGCTATAACAAATAGTCCTTTGCTAGTAATGGTGGATGAGATAGAGGACCCTCACAATCTTGGAGCCATAATTCGCAGTGTTGAAGGCTTGGGGGGACAAGGTGTAATAATCCCTAAGCATAGAGCGGTTCCCTTGACAGAAGGCGTTAACAAAGCAGCGGCAGGCACTTTAAGTCACGTGCCAGTGGCTCGGGTAACCAACCTTGTTCAGGCTGTAGACCTATTAAAGGAAAAAGGGTTTTGGATAGCAGCAGCTGACGCAAAAGCTGCAAAGCTAGCCTATGAGGTAGATTTGCAGGGGCCGCTGGTACTAGTTATTGGCGGGGAGAGCAAGGGGGTAGGCCGATTGCTGCAGGAAAGCTGTGATCTAATTGTCAGGCTTCCTATGGAAGGGAAGATAAATTCGTTAAACGCCAGTGTTGCTGCGGGAATCCTGATATATGAAATAATGAGGCAAAGGCAGGCAAAAAAATAGGTGACTAGATGGAAGATTATTTAATAGTCGATGGCTATAATGTCATTAATAGCTGGGAAATATTAAAAAAGTTAAAAGACCTTAGCTATGAGCATGCTAGGGAAAAGCTTGTGAGTCTGGTAGCCAACTATGCTGGGTTATATGGAGTGAGAGCCACCATTGTATTTGATGCCCATCAAGTAAAGGGTGGTATGGAAAAGCAAGAAATAGTCAGTGGAGTTCTAGTTGTCTTCTCAAAGGAAGGGGAAACTGCTGATATGGTTATAGAAAGAATTATCGGCGATTTTCCCAAGCACGGTCTAGTATGTGTAGTGACTTCTGATTGGACTGAACAACAGATGATTTTAGGCAAGGGTGCCGTTCGACTTTCTGCTAGAGAGTTTTGGGAAAGGGTGGAAAAATGCGGCCAGAAGGCAACTGAGATCATAGAGAAAAAGCCAAGCCCTAAGAGCTCTTTAGACCAATTGCTCAATGAAGAGGTGCGGGCAGTACTCGAAAAATGGCGTCGCAAGAAATAGACATTTAAGGATTGTGCTTGACTTTACTAAGAATATTCAGGTATAATAAATATGTCCTAGCGATTTTGTACACATTTGAAAACGCCTCCAAATGGTGGCGCTTTTGTTTATACTCCACTTTAGTAGCAGGGGATATTTTATTGGAGGCGATGTCATGAGCACAAACTTACAAAGGCAACTGCCTGAAGACAGCTTTGAAGTAATGATGGACGAGACAATTGTAGAGCTAGCTAAAGAAGGAGACAACGCAGCCCAAGAATTTCTAATTAACAAGTACAAAAATTTTGTAAGAGCGAAAGCGAGATCTTACTTTTTGATTGGAGCAGATAGAGAAGATATCATCCAGGAAGGTATGATTGGTCTTTACAAGGCAATAAGGGATTTCAAATGTGATAAGCTTTCTTCCTTTAGAGCTTTTGCTGAGCTGTGTATTACTCGCCAGATAATCACCGCTATCAAAACTGCCACAAGACAGAAGCATATACCACTTAACTCTTACGTGTCATTAAACAAGCCTATTTACGACGAGGACTCAGATAGAACTTTGCTAGATGTTATTTCTGGAACAAAGATTACCGACCCGGAAGAGTTAATAATAAGTAGAGAAGAATTTGATGATATAGAGGAGAAAATGGGTGAGATATTGAGCTCCTTAGAGTGGCAGGTATTGATGTCTTATCTAGAGGGTAAATCTTACCAAGAGATTGCAGAGGATTTAAATAGGCATGTAAAATCAATTGACAATGCTCTGCAAAGAGTAAAGCGGAAGCTAGAAAGGTATTTAGAAAAGAGAGATGACTAAGCTGGCAGAAGTGTCAGCTTTTATTTTTTACATAAAGAAGAGTCTGTTGGTCTATGATATTATTATAAGCTAGGCTTTCATAAAATTACTAAAATTACATTAGGGAGTGGTTATATGCCTTATTTTGTTGCATTGCTAGAAACAATAGATCCTAAAAAAGATCAAGAAATTTTAGCTATTCATAAGGATTATCTGCAGAAATATATTGATGAAGGAAAAATATTTGCCAAAGGCCCCTTTACTGACCATAGTGGTGGACTAATTATCTACAAAGCTGAATCTTATCAAGAAGCTAAGGAACTAGCAGAAAAAGATCCAGTAGTGATAGAGAAAAGTAGGCGCTTGACGCTAAAAGAATGGAAGAGTACGTTGCTGGACTAAACATAAGATAGTAAAAGTCGCGACGGTCTTGCGAACGAGGCTAACCTGATTAAAAGGTAGGTAGTGGGATATGATACCATTACCTGCCTTTTTTGCATTAATGAAGGACTCGGTTTCAAATAGTCTTTTGATATTATCTGAATAATTTATTAACTATTGTGCTAAATACCGAAAGTATAATAGTTCCTATTAAAGCGGGAATAAAGCCATCGATGCTAAAGCCAACAACCACAGAAGCAACCATATATAGCATAAGCCCGTTAATTATAAAGGTAAACAGGCCAATAGTCATAATGTTGATAGGTAAGGTTAAAAGTAGGATTATAGGTCTAATTAAAGCATTGACAATCCCTAATACTAGGACTGCCACTAGAGCTGAGCCGAAACCTTCAACCGTCACCCCCTCAATAATATGGGCAATTACTAGAAGGGAAATAGCATTTAATCCCCAACGTAATAATAATCCTGTCATTAAGCTATCACCTCCAATTTATTTAAACAATTGGCCAGAACATTACTATTATCCTGCTAGAAAAAATAGTATATGGCAATAATTTTTAAATACTTAAAAATGCAAATTTTGGTGAGCAAAAATCTATTGACATTAAGCTGTTTTACTTGTAAAATTAAATTCGTTGACGAGCTGGTGTAGCTCAATTGGCAGAGCAGCTGACTTGTAATCAGCAGGTTGCGGGTTCGAGTCCCATCACCAGCTCCACTTTTTTTAATAAAAAAATAAAGCTTGACACTCACGTGTTAAAAATGATATAATAAATTTTGTCACCGAGCTGGTGTAGCTCAATTGGCAGAGCAGCTGACTTGTAATCAGCAGGTTGCGGGTTCGAGTCCCATCACCAGCTCCA
>JAWSUQ010000291.1:0-4058 GCA_033549265.1 Bacillota bacterium | reverse complement strand
ATATTATATCCCTAGGAGCTAACTTAATGTAATTATTTTTTTCTTCATTAAAAAGAATTTTTTCATATGGACTATCAGCACTTACCTTTGGAAAATATTCAGGGCTAAAGTAATCATTATTATCTAAAATAACATCTACAATACTACCCCAAACATCTAATAACTTATATGCTCGCTTAAACCTTATTCCGATAATGACGCTTTTAATATTTTCAATAAAGTTATTTTCCAACAAAATCACCTCATTATTAATAAATTCATTTGAACTATTCTATTTAATAACTTAATCTTTGTTACTAAAAATAATTAATAACAGACTAGATAATATCATTTCTATAGCTATTTAATATATCCTTTTTATTTTAGAAATTTTTTCCTTCTAGTTAAAACCTTTTCAGTAAAACTTAAACCATCTTTAGCTAATTTAGTGTTGCCCCATTTTTTTAATAGCTTTAAAGCTTGGTCAACGTTTTCAAAACTAGCATTAGCTGCAATAGAAATTAATAATCCATTAGCTTGATTTAATAAACCTATTATATTACCTTGTTTTATTTTTTCTCTTATTAAGGGCGAAACATCTTCATTTATTTTAGCCTTTCTTATTAACATCCATTTTCTTTTTTCCTTCCATCTGGAAACATTATTACTATTCTTTTTTCGCAAAACTAACCATTCCCCAGTTAGGTAAGCCCAAAGTTCATTTTCCTTATTAAAAAGTTCTTCAACTTTATCAATTTTAAGTTCCTTTAATACTTTCCTTCTTAATTGAAATTCGGTTCGCCAAATCGGAGTTACCATATCCCACCCATTTTCTTTCCAGATTTCATAAAACCAAACTTTACCAGATTTTTTAACTTCTAATGTCTTTTCGTAAATTCTAGCAAGTAAAGGATTTCCTCTCCCAATTGTAAATCCTGAAAATTTCCGTCCCTCATTAAATTCATCATTAACGTAATGTTTTACTTTGTTCTTAGCTCGTGTAACAAAGCCTTCAGCATCTGAAGCTGTGAAATATACTTTATCAGTATCAACACATATATCTAATCTCGAAATTCTAGTTTTAATAACATTAGCACCAAAGTAAGAAAACCACTCAATAAACTTTTCATATGCTTTTCTATATCCATAGGACCATAAAAATCCAGCCATTAGTCTAACTCTTACCTCGGGATTTTCATCTAGAACCTTTTCTGCAAAACCAATAGTAAAATCTTTACAAGTTAGCCGATAAGCATAAAAACGCATACCACTAAGTTCAATGGAAAAATTAATACCATTTATCTCTAATTCAAAAACATTTCCTTGAATCTGTCCTTCTTCCTTCAATATTTTAAAAGTTCTTAAATATGGCCTTATTTTCTTATTATAATTACCAATATCTAAACCGAATTCTAAAGTGTCAACACCCAGTATTATCAATGGTTTCACCTCTCTATATTTGTAATTTGCGCCCAGCATGTTATATGTTTGCTGGGCTAAGTGGAAATGCTCCACAAGCCTTGACATGGGGCCCCTGGGTCCATGCCTACGGAAGTCAGGTGGCTCCCCCGCTTCGCTAGGTGACCACCTCGCCAGCCAGCTTAGCATGGACCCTACCCCTAATCAAGGCCCTTCGCTTTGCTCGGCCAGCTTCGCTGGTTGTTCCGACTTTTCCTTTATTACCAATAGTTCTTTTTCTAGAATTTTAACCTTTCTTTTAAGATCAAGGAGTAAGCCCCAGATTTTTTTTCTTTCAAACTCCCAACTAGACATAATTCACCTCCAAATTTTTAAAACAGTTAAAATAATCTAACATTAAAATTTTTAATAACTCCCTTATTGACAAAGGGTCCGTGGGGTTTCTAACGCCCCCCAACGGTCCCTTTTGTCAAAAAAGGAGCTTATTTATTTGCAACAAATCGAATTGCTATATTTGTTAATAACTGCATTCTCTCTTTATTCAAAGCATGAGTAATAGAAGTTTCCACTTTTGCTACTGAAAAAGATACCTTTGTTTCTTGCTCCTTCTTAATATTAGAATTTCTACTACCCATGCGAAACCACCCCTTTCCTCAATGATATTTTCTTTATTTTTCTTTGACATGATTATCAATATAGGGCTAAAAAAATTGCTTTACATGCACCTTTAAGTAAAGTCTATACTCACAAATATATTATGTCAATGACAAATGATAAACTTTGCGTTGACAGTTTTATCACCGTGTAATATAATGACTATAATATTAAATAGGAGGTTATAAGAATGGGATATAAAGAAGCACTTGCAACTATGGTTAATAATTCCGGATTAACACTTAGAGAAATTGCAGATAGGTGTAGAGCAAACAACACGCCCCTTGACCCTTCATACATTAGTAAGCTTCAAACTGGTAAACAAGGTCCACCTTCTGAAGAAATTTCAAAGGCTATAGCAGAAGCCTGTGGTGGAAATGCAGAAGCTTTAATTCTTGAAGGATTTATTGAAAAAGCACCTGAACCAATACAAAACTTTGTAAATGGAATGCTTGAATACATTAAAGAAATTACCGTTTCGCTTATAGGGTTTTACACTAACCCTGAAGGTGCAAAAATTGTAATGGATCAATTAGACCAAGCTTCAATGTTTGAGCTTATGGATATGGTTTCTATAACGTTAAATGAATTTAAAAATAACAAAAATAAACCATTTTCATTAGATGATAAATTTACTCCTAACTTTGAATTCAGTCCTAATGTATCTGTACGGATAATAGATGAATCTATGAGCCCTATAATACCTAAAGGTGCCAATGTGAATATGATTGTAACACCTGAATATAAAACGGGTGATATTGTTGCAGTTAGATTAGAAGATGGTTCATCATTAATACGTAGTTTAATATTGTTGGAAGATACAACTATTTTAGTCCCTGAGAGTAAGAATTTTGAAGTTTTAACTTTTCCCAAAGGTACTGTTAATATCGTTTGCAAAGTCAAATCTGTAACTACTGAAATATAAAGAATATAAGGAGGTACTAAGTTTATGGCTACTGCTTTTGCATATGCCCGTGTTAGTACAAACGACCAGGCAATTAAAGATAATTCAATACCTGAACAATTTTCTCGAATAGAAAAATTTGCCCAAGAAAAGGGAATTGAAATTCTGCGTAATTATCGTGATAGCGATTCAGCCTATCATGACGAAAACCGTGAACAATTTAAGGCCATGATAGCAGATGCTACTGAAAAAAAACCTGATTATATATTACTAGATGATTCTAGTCGATTTGCACGGACTAGAAAAGCATCAATTGAAACTAAGGATTTATTGAGAAGACATGGTGTAAATATTGTTTTTGTTAATGAACCTATGGTTGACCCTAAGACTGGGGTTATGGTTAGAAGGTATTCAAGAAATAAAAAATGAGGCAACAAGTAGAGAAATTGCTTTCCATACCATAAAGGGGATGTCCCATAACTTAAAATCTCGTGATACTGAGACAGGTTGGTGTTATAAAAATGGTGGCAAGGCTCCTTATGGTTATAAGACAGTTCATTTGACAAGAGGACAGGACCAGAAGGGGAAACCAATAATAAAAACTATTTGGGAGTTGGATTCAGAGACTTATCCTATAGTACATAAAATTATTGTAGATATGTTTACTAAACAACAATTATCATATCGTCAGATCAGAGATGAACTTAACTCAAAAGGTATTGCAAGCCCAAGAGGAGAGTATTGGGCAATTTCAACTATACTTGAGATGCTAAAAGAGAATAGACTAGAACAATATACAGGAACAGCTATTTGGAACAGAGAGGACAAGCAGACAAATGGTAGGAAATATAAGCCCCGTAATGAATGGGTAATTGTTGAGAATGCCCTTCCTGCAATTATTACTCAAGATCAACTTGAAGCAGCTTTGGAGAGAAAAAAGCTTAATAAGTATAATGCTCCAGACGGAGCAACTCGTAATAGTTCATATCTTTTAACAGGAAAAAACTTTGAAGGTAACCCTATGTTTACCTGTGGCCACTGTGGAGGAAATATTATTGGTTACGGTAATTCAAGTCACAATTGGAAGAAGTATATTTGCGGA
>JAWSUQ010000290.1:0-4089 GCA_033549265.1 Bacillota bacterium | reverse complement strand
GGACTAGCCTGTCAACCTGGCTAGTCCTGTTTTAGCATCTCTCTCTTCAATTTTTTGCAAAAAAGCTTTGGAATTGATCCGATTAAATTTGTCATTTCCAAAGAATTCACCGCTAAAATTTTTCACTGGCATCATAGCCTCAGGTCCGGTTTTGTCCATAGTTCCGATGGTACCAACTTTAGTCAACCCTTGAACAAATTTATTGCCCGGATTTATTAAGGCCCCTACAAACTTTTTCTGGGCAGCCATATATTTTTCTTTGTCAGCATAGACCATTTCATACCTGTTATTTGGCTTCTCCACTACAATTGCTTTTATTTTCTTAGAGCCAGCAACTGCTCCCATTCCACCGCGAGCCGCAGATCTGCTGGGATGGCCTAACCCCATATCAGTGGCCTGCAGAGTGGAGTTTTTGTATTGTCGCTCTCCGGCAACTCCAATAGAAAGAACCGCAATGTCCTTTCCAAACTTATTATGTAGCGATTCTATCAAAGGGTAATTGTTGAGTCCAATCAAGTCATTGGCCGGTATTAGCTGAGGCTCACTATCCTTATTAACCTTTAGGATATACCAGTTGTCATCGGCAGGAATATCTTCGAATATAATCATCTTAATGCCATGCTGGGCCAGCATATAACCGACGTTGCCCCCCACATTAGCTTCCTTAATTCCTCCTGTTAATGGACTTTTTCCACCTACTGAAAGGCGGTGCGCTGTTGGCAAAGTTGTCCCCGCAAATGCACCAAGCGCAATAATCAGTTTATTTTCTGCCCCTAAAGGATCACAGGTAGGTTCAACCTCTTCGTTCATCACTTTAGCTATTAAGCCCCGGTTCCCAAATACACCATAAACTTTTTTAAATTCTTCACTGACTACTGCCTTTGTCTTAGTGTTAACTCTAATTGTCTTAAACATATTGATCCCCCCTCATCTTCCATTCTTCAGCTAGTTAAAGCATATTCATGTTTTAATATGGTTAAAATGTCATGTGTTCCTAGCTTTCGAGCAGTAAAGGTACAGCTAATGTCTTTTACTGCTACTTCTGCTACAGCAGCCAAGTCGCTCTCACCAATTTTAAATTCTTGCAGTGTTGGTAAGCTAAGTTTTTTATTTAGAGACCTTAAGCTATCTGCTACAATTTTCGCCTGTTCATTTGAGGAAATCTTGTCAAGAACTGGTTCCCCTAATAGCTGACTAAGCCGTTTTATTCGTTCAGGATATATCTCTGCCACTGACTCTACTGCTCCTGGCAAAGCAATGGCGCACCCTATTCCATGAGGTATATGATACATAGTGCCTAATGCATGGCCTATTCCGTGGCCCACGTGAATAAGGGCATTGCTAAAGCAATATCCAGCGATAGTGCTGGCAAAAGCCAACTGAGTTCTAGCATCTAAGTCTTGTCCGTTTTCAACGGCTATAGGTAAATATTTGACAATCAACTCAATTGCCTTTTCCGCTAGAATATCAGACATGGGGTTTACAGCAACACTGGTATAAGCCTCTACTGCATGGGCTAAAGCATCCATCCCGGTGGCAGCAGTAATGCTAGCTGGCAGTTTAAGGGTCAGAGTGGGATCAACAATAGCCAAATTAGCAGTATAGTTTCTGCCAACACAGGTATTTTTCAGATGGGAATGGCTATCAGTAATTACTGAGATGTTAGTAACCTCGCTTCCTGTCCCAGAGGTGGTGGGAATTAGCACCAGTTTAACGCCAGGCTTATGGGGCTGGGCAGATAGCCCCATATATCTTCTAAAGGGCAATTGGTTATTTATTAAAATATTGATGGCCTTAGCCGCATCTAAGGAACTGCCTCCGCCAATTCCTAATACACAATCAACCTGTTCCTGCTGTCCAATGGCTCCTCCCTCATCAACAACCGTATCTGGAGGATCAGGCAAAACGCCATCAAATTCCACGACGCCTATTCCTAAAGCTCTAATATTTTTTAAGATAGGATCAATAATTCCAGCTTCTTTAACCCCTCTGTCATAAACACATAACACCTTTTTTACCCGTAACTCTCTTAGCTTCTGCCCCGTTTGCAGAGATACCCTTTTACCAAACAATACAGGTACTGTATTATTTATTGTAAAAAACATTGTCTCACCCCTTCTTTTATTGCAGAATATAAAGTAAACATGGTATTTTTACCATCAAAATAACATAAACACCTCCCTTAATGTTCAAGAGCTTTAATTCATTTAAAAATATAAGCACTGTAATATAATCAGAAAATTATTGCAAATTTTGTGCCAACAATAGCTAGGTATAAAAAAAGAAACCTCTACAAAAATGTAGAGGTTAGTGCAAGCTTTTATAGTTTTCAATTGTTTGAAAGTAATGCAGCAATTCTTGCTGCAACTCTTTTTGCTTCTTTTTCAATTTCACCCGCGTTATGGGGCTGTTGGCCTCACTTAGCTTTTCCTTAATATCTTCAACCTGACGATTTAGCCTATATAGCTCTCTAAACAACCGCTTTTTGCCTGGCTCCATTGGCTCTGCTAATATTATAGAAAATGCTGCTTCCATATCTAGTTGATTTTCGTTTTGATCCACCACAAGACCTCCTATTTAACTACTTTATCTATGTCTATAGTATTACTTTATTATACTATTAGAATTCATGGAGCCTTATCTATTTTAACATTTTTATCAGGTTCTACATGGACGCATTCTTCAATGTTATCACCCTTAGATTGGTGTTGAAATAAAAAAAATAGTCCTTTTTAAATCAAGTTTTTTTAATTCGCACTTTTCTTATTTTATTATTTTCTAATTGCTCTACTTGTAGTATTACATCGGAAAATTCTATTGTTTCACCTGCTTGAGGTATTCTCCCGAAAAAATGAAATATTAGGCCGCCAATTGTATCGTAGTCTTCATCTGGCAAGTCCAGTTGCATTATTTCATTAACTTCTTCAACTGGAAGCCTTGAATTGAAAATGTATTCATGAGAATTAACTTCTTCTACCTTAAGAGTCCTTTGATCATACTCGTCACCGATTTCACCTATTACCGTTTCAACTAAATCCTCCATGAATACTATGCCCGCAGTGCCTCCATATTCATCTAGTACTATAGCTATATGCAGTTTTTCCTTCCGGAGCTCTTTAAGTAACTCACTTGCAAGTTTTGATTCTGGTACAAAATAAGGTTTTCTAAGTATTTCTTTCATGCTTATAGCAGTCAATTCTTTATCAAAATACGTCAATAAATCTTTAGCATAGATGATGCCAATAATGTCGTCCAAAGCTTCACCATAAATAGGTAGTCGAGAGTGGCGAGTTTTAATAAATGTCTTCCACACCACTTCCATTGGAGTATCTAGTTGAAGAGCAACTATATCAACTCTTGGAACCATTACCTCCCGAATAGTTATATTATCCAAGTCAAAAATATTTCTGATCATTTCCCGCTCATCTTTGTCAATTGCACCTTGGTTTTCCCCTAGCTTTACTATGTGTCTTATTTCAGCTCTAGTAATAAGGCCTTCTTTTACATTAGCTTCTCCACCAATAACTCGGATGATAAAGTTTGCTAAAGTGCTTAAAAGAAAAACTAGCGGTTTAACTATTATTTCTAATATACTAATGGGTTTTGCCACAGTTAAGGCAAACCTTTCAGTATTTACAGCAGCGTAGGTTTTAGGGGTAATTTCTCCAAATACCAACATTAGTATAGTCAATGACCCTACAGCAACCCCAACACCTGCTTGTCCAAACACCCTTACGGCTATTGATGTAGCTAGAGCTGTTAAAGTAATATTAACAAGATTATTGCCTATCAAAATAGTTGATAATAACCTATCTGGGTTTTTTAGCAATCTCTGAACAATTAATGCCTTTGGCTGCTTATTTTCTACCATTTGGCGAAGTTTTAGCCGGTTAAATGACATTAGAGCTGTTTCAGAACCCGAAAAAAAAGCTGATAGCATAAATAATATAATAAATAAAGTCCACTCCCAAATAGCTACCATTAGTCCACAAACCTTTCTAAAGATTTTATGTGTTTTTTAATTTCCAGCATATAAGTATAGTCTAATAAAATTAGTTTTAGGCAAAAAATGCATAAAATATTCACTTA
>JAWSUQ010000289.1:0-4151 GCA_033549265.1 Bacillota bacterium | reverse complement strand
CTCGAGCAGATTACTTGATTTAGATCTTAGTTAGATCTGTTACTCATCTTTTGACGAGATTTTTTCGCTGGTTAAAAATCTTATCCAGTCTTGTCTTTTTATCACTGACAATGCACAACTGTTTAGTTTTCAAAGACCATTTTTGTTTTCGCCTAGCTGGTAAATATTTACCCCCGTCTAAGCGACTTCTTTATAATATCACTTTTGAACCATCTTGTCAACATAATAATTATTTCCAAAAATAATTCTTAGCCTTGAAGTTCATCTTTTTGAACGACAATGATAACTATAACACGAGGAATTATCTAGTGTCAATATGGAAGTTGCTGGTGATTATGCTTTTGTATCCTATAGGGAAATATTAAAGCTGAGCATATCAATATTTCAGACTGCTCAGCTTTAATGTTTTAATTATTGCACAGCAAGATACCTATTTTGTTTCAGAAATATCAGCAGCTGGCTTAGGTGCACCAAAGGTGTGCTGTCTTATATCCTTAACGTTTTGGCTTTTTGCATTCTTTGGCATTTTCTCGTCTAAATCCCAGTTTGCAATATCAGTATGGCAGTTTGTACATGTATTACTGCCTAAATCTAGAGAGATCAAGCCTTCCCAACTACCACCTTTTAACGCACTTGTATCGTGAGGATCATGGCAGGTTGAGCATGACATTATATTAAACTTCATGCTATATTCTAAATCGTTATACTGTTGGCGATGAGCACTGGAAGAACCATCTCCCCAGAATCTCATCTTCCCACCAGACTCCTTATCATAGTAAGCGGTAATTTCTCCATTCTCAACTTTTTTCCATACGTTTTCGTTATTAGCAGGACTTAAAACTTTAACAAAGTCTTTTAAAGTATCACCAATTTGATATCCAACAGCATCGTTTCTAGCAGTAAACTCTTTATTACCGCTATTTCTAGCGTGACAAGAGCCGCATAGGTCATTTTGCTGAGCTACAGTCAAGTTAGCTGGGTTGATAATATTATCTTTTGGAGCTTTAGCATGTTCACTACCTACGCCATGGCAAGATTCACATCCTACACCAAGTTCAGCCACAACATTTTCCAACATATAATCTGCAGCAGTTCTATCTAATGTTTTAGTTGCTTCTAAGTCAAAACCTGTACTATGACAAGCTAGGCATCTGTCCTCATAAACTTTATTTTCACCATAGCTATATAATTTAGATCCTTCATTTCCATCGGGATAATACTGTGTTTGCAGAAATTTAAAACCTTCATCAGTTTTTACAACAAATCTTTGCTTCTTCCATTGCCCCACAATGTAAACAATGTCGTCTAGTGATTGAAGATTCTTGTCTGTATCACCTATCTTTAGAAATTTGCTATCTCCTTTAGCTAGTTCTGCCTCTAAAGCTGCTTTTGACTCTGGCCAAATCTCACTAGCATCCTGAATCATAAATGGATGCTCTGTACCCATCCAGCCTTCATATGCACCGCTGTGACATGTTTTGCAGCTTTCAGATCCTACATAAGATGCTGCTACTACCTCTACTGGCTCTTTACTTTCTTGCTCAACTGGTGTGATGGGTTCTTCTACTGCACACCCGACTAGAAGTAATGCTCCAAGCATTAGCACTCCTAATAATAGCGCTATCTTTTTTCCTTTCATTTTCTTTCCTCCTTAAGTTTTCATAATTTGCATATAAAATGTTTGAGATTTAAAAAAACGCCCCTCCTTTTGATGAGTTTTTTTATATAAGCTAGCATTGACTAGCCTATAATCAGACTTCCTTAGTGCTTTCAACCTATCAATCCACCAATAATACTAGTCCGAATGAAAAAACAATTTCTTTCACAAACCGCTTTTTTTAAAATATTAAGGTACATATGTACTATATTACCCTCTGCATATATACTAATTTAATAGTAGCATTCGTCAGTCGTTTTTTAATTCCTGCTTATTTGTGATAAAATTATTATCTTTTTGTGATGAATATCATAGTATATTAATACTACCTAAAATCTATTGCTTTCTAATCGGCTAGTATTTATTGCAAAGTTTAATTTGTATTAAATAAAAAACAGACTTCCTTAACTAAGGAAGTCTGTTTAAAACATCTTATTCGCTCTTCTTGCCAACCTTCTCTATTACAATCGCACAGTCAGGGCAGACGATCTGGCACATTTTACAGGCTATACATTTATCTTTATCATTTAAATGGACAGCGGGAGTGCCATAAACTCCTAACACCTTGGACCACTCAATAATATTTGTTGGGCACTTTTCAATACAAAGGCCACAACCCTTACATAACCCAGGAAAAACAGAAAATTTTCCTTTTACTCCTTCCTGAGTTACCACTTTGTCAGTCATGGTCATGGATTTTACCCCCTTAAAGTTAATTACAGCGCATCCTTTACTAGTTCCATCCCTTTTTCTAAAGCCCTAAAGTTCAACTCTCTCAGCTCGGGATTTTGTTCAAACTTGTAGCCAAGCTTTGCCTCGATAGATTTTTTTGCCTGCTCGATATCGATTACTTTAGTAGCACCAATAGCAGCCCCCATAATTACCACATTGAACACTCTTGGATGCAGTTCATTTTTTGAAACCTCAATGGCGGGAATTGCTAAGATTTTTTTTGCGTTTTTAGGCAGATCATCTTCAATACCTTCAATAGCAGCATCATATATAAATACTGTATTTTCATCTACGTACTGCTGAGTTCGACGTACTGCTCTGTCACTAAGGGCTATTACGATATCCCCTTTTTTAAATTTAGGTGAGCCAATGTTGTTTTCATCAGATATCTGAACAAAGGCAATAGAAACTCCACCTCTTTGCTCCACCCCAAAGTTTGGAATATAGAGAGCCTCTTTACCTTCTGCATAAGCGGCATCTGTAATGATTCCTGCTACAGATTGAACTCCTTGACCACCTTCACCGGCTAGGGCTAACTTTACTACATCAGACATTTCCTAACCCTCCTTATTTTCAGTAGGGACTTTCAATTCTCCTACTTTGAAGTACTCAGCCATTGTTTTTTCAATAAAAGCCCAAGTTTTCTCTGCATTAGTTCTCCAGTTTGTAGGACAACCAGCTAGAACCTCTACGAAGGAAAAACCATTTCCTGCAACTTGATTTTCCATAGCGGCCTTAATAAACTTCTTCATTTGTCTAAAGTTTGCCACTGTACCTCTAGCTACATATGCTCCTTCAGGAGCGATAGCAGCTACCATTTCCGGACCTAGGGTAGGGTTGCCAGCCTCCTTAACATCCCGTCCATAGGGGGAGGTTTCTGTTTTTTGACCTGGCAAGGTAGTAGGGGCCATTTGGCCTCCAGTCATACCATAGTTAGTATTATTAACTAGCAAAACGAACATTTTTTCATTTCGAGTGGCTGCATTAACTAAATGCTGAGAGCCAATGGCATATCCACCACCATCACCCATATATGCTACTCCTATTAATTCCGGGGTAGCCCTTTTGATGCCTGCGATAACAGGTGTTGTTCTACCGTGATGAGTTTGGACAATATCTACATTAAAGAAGTCCCAAGCTAACAATGAACAGCCAATATCACATCCAAAAACTACTTTATCTTGAATTCCTAGTTCATCAATTACTTCTCCAAGCGCTTTAAGTACTAATCCATGTCCACATCCTGGACAAAATTTATGCGGTTTTGTTTCAACACGCCATGATTTAGGCATTACTGGTTGAATTGACAATGTAATTAACCCCCTTTCAAGCATTATACAAGCTTTTTCACTTCTGCTACTACTTCTTCTGAGGAAATTCCGAGACCAGGTCTAAAGTATTCGGCAACTGGTGTAGTACAGCCGTAGATTTCATGCTTCACCATCTTAGCCAATTGACCTTCAGCAGATTCTACTACTAAGAGTCTTTTAGTATTATCAGCAATCTGTCGTAATTCCTTTGATGGGAAAGGCCTTAAAGTAATTGGTCTAAAGAAACCAACTTTAATACCTGCAGCCCGCAGCTCTTCCATGGCTGAATAGCAAGCTCTAGTTACAATGCCGTGGGATACTAATACAATATCGGCACCCTCGCAATTTTCAGCTTTATATTCTATTAATTCTGGGGCATTCTTTTCATATCGGGCTGCCATATCTTTGACAACTTCAAATAATTCTTCTTCTGTATTATAAGTATTTCTAAT
>JAWSUQ010000288.1:0-4158 GCA_033549265.1 Bacillota bacterium | reverse complement strand
GCTTAGAAGAATTGCTGCTGCCTTTAGTAGAAGATGAAAATCTCAAGATAAGGCAGACAGTGGCTTGGTTATTACAAAGTAGAAACAAGGAGGAGAGCTAATGGTGGAGAATCTTTTAAATACTCCGGTGATGGAAGAAGCATTTGCAGCTATAGATTATTGGCTTAGTCCTCCAGGACTAGCAGAGCTAGCTTGGCGCATGGCTCAAGTAATGCTGGTAGTGGTGGCAGCCATATTACTATATAAGCTGGGGACAAAGTTCATTTCTAGCATAATCCAGCAGGGGGAAAGACGAGAGCTAATGGGTGAAGACCTTAATAGGACCCTGAGGCTTAGTCTGCAATCCTTTTTGAAGTATGGACTTATCTTTGTTACTCTTATATTTACCTTAGAAATTTTTCAAATTAAAATAATGGGGCCAGAGCATTTAAGGCAAATTGGTACTTCCCTTATAAAAGTGGTGGGAATATTAGTGTTGGCGCAGCTAGCCTTGAGCTTTGGAGCTGTGATTATTGATCAGGTTTTTAGCAGAAGTGAGGAAAAAGAGCACCTGCTAGATCAAAAGAGATCAGATACTTTGCGAGGACTGCTAAAAAGCATTCTGCGCTACGGGGTATACTTTGTGGCGGGTGTAATGATTCTAGATAATTTTGGTGTTAGAACTAGCTCAATTCTAGCAGGTGCTGGTATTATCGGGCTAGCGGTAGGCTTTGGCGCCCAAAATTTAGTCCGGGACATTATAACTGGATTTTTTATTATTTTTGAAGACCAATACTCCGTCGGAGATTATGTAACAGTAGCAGGAGTTACTGGAACAGTACAGGATTTGGGTTTGCGGACAACTAGCATTAGAGAGTGGACTGGTCAGATCCATATTATCCCTAATGGAGAGGTGGGGCAGGTAACAAATTTCAGTAGGGGCCAAATGGCTTCTATAGTACTGGTAAGCATAGCTTACGAGGAGGATATTGATCAAGCCATAATGGTGCTAACCCAAGAGGCTATTAAAGCCAGAGGCGAATTCCCCCAAATCCTAGAGGATCCAGTTGTTCAAGGGGTAACAGAATTAGGAGCATCGGAGGTTGTACTGCGGGTAGTAGCCTTTACTACTCCGGGAGAACAATGGGCAATGGAGCGGGAGCTGAGGAAGCGCTTTAAGATAGCTTTGGATAAAGCAGGAATTGAGATTCCATATCCACGGCGAGTAGTTATTCATAAGGACGGCCCAAGGGGCTAGAGCCAGGAGGGAGGATATAAGACATTATGGCTGACTTTCGGCTTGGTGATGTAGTAAAAATGAAAAAAACCCACCCCTGTGGCAGTGATCAATGGGAGGTAACTAGAGCTGGGATGGATTTCCGCATTAAATGTCTAGGCTGCCAGCGACAGGTGATGCTGCCCCGGGCGAAATTTGAAAAAGCAGTAAAAAAGCTTATTGAGCGAAATCTGTGAAAAAAATAGCAACCTAATAGCTGTAAACTATGCTATACTAAAGAAGTCGGTGAGAGCATGAAACTTATGCGCTCACGGCTTTTTCGTTTTTACATAGTTTTTTTATTAAATATAAATACGAAGCATAAAGAAAGAAGGAGAGAAAAATGAAGCTATGGGTATTGCTATTATTAAGTTTCGGTCATTTTATTACAGATATTCATCAAGGAGCAGTGCCCTTGCTGCTGCCCTATATCAAAGAAACCTTTGATCTTTCCTATTTTGCCTTAGGTGCGGTGATGTTGGTGGCAAATCTAAGTTCTTCTATTATTCAGCCTTTATTTGGCCTATATAGCGATAGGGTAAATATTCCTTGGCTCTTGCCTGCAGGGGTTTTGCTAGCAGCTGCTGGTGTAGCGCTAGTGGGGGTAATGCCTTCCTATCCATTGGTGCTGTTGGCCGTATTTATGAGTGGTATTGGGATAGCGGCCTTTCACCCAGAAGCGTCTAAAATGGCACATTTTGCAGCCGGCAACAAAAAGGGCAGCGCTATGTCAATTTTTTCAGTAGGTGGAAACTTGGGCTTTGGTACAGGTCCACTGATCGGGGCTGTATATTTAGGCATGTGGGGCTTTGGCGGTTCAGTTGCTTTTATAGGACCAGGGCTCGTTATGGCCATTGTATTATATTCATTGCTACCAAAAATAATGGCTACCACCAGCGCCACTAGAGATCAGTGGCAGGAACAGCGGATACAAACCAGTAAAGCTGGCGGTGGCAGGCTAATATGGTCCTGGGGTTTACTTTTATTAATGGCAGTAGTTATTGTCAGGTCATTCATCCACTTTGGGATGACCTCCTTCTTACAGTTTTACTATATAGATTATCTCAATGGTGATCCGCTGTTCGCCAGCAGATTAGTAGCAGTTTTCTTAATTTGCGGTGCTTTTGGCACCCTATTAGGTGGGCCAATAGCCGATAAAGTAGGAGTTAAGAAGCAAATCTGTGGCTCTATGGGATTAATGATACCCATATTATACTTGTTTTTAAATAGCAGCGGCTTTGTCAGTGTTATATTAGTTGGCCTAGCTGGGGCTACTTTAATCTCAACCTTTGCCACCACAGTAGTAATGGGTCAGCAATATATGCCCAACAATATTGGCTTGGCTTCCGGTTTAATGCTGGGCTTTGCTATTGGAGCAGGCGGCATAGGAGTCCCCATATTAGGGGTAGTAGCAGACCATTTTGGTCTAGCTACAGTTATGACTGTTATTTCCCTGCTGCCAATATTAGGAGTAAGTCTGGCCCTGTTTTTGCCGGCCCCGCCGGAGGTTAGCAAGATTGAAGGGAAAAAAGTCGTAGTACCAGTGCAAAAAGCTGAGGTCTAAGTGTGTAAGCTCCATTTACACAAATGGTGCCTACAACAACTTAGTGGGGGAAAATTAAAAAAAATCTATAGCTTTTCCAATGGCAATCATTTATAATTAAAGCATAGGGAAATATTAATAAATGGATATATTAAAAAAATCACAAGCATATAATTGTGTGGAATGAATTTAAATTGTAAGGGTAGGAGAAGGCAAAAGTCAAAAAAGAGAGGAGTGGGATATAATGTTTGGATTATTACCTAATTTTGGTATGACAGAATTAATTATTATTTTAGTAATTGCTTTAATAATTTTTGGACCAGGAAAGCTTCCTGAACTGGGCAAATCATTAGGCTCCGCTATTAGAGAATTTAAGAGCTCTACTACTGATATTAAAAAGGACGTAGAGAAAAGCATCAACGGAGAAGAAGAGAAAAAGGCATAGTTCAGTAACCTAGATATAGGCACAAGTTATAGAGATAAAGTTTATTGTGTAAAACAACTAACATTACTGTTGGTTGTTTTCTTTTTTAATTGCTGTTACTTGACAAATTGGCTATAATAGTAAAAGTGAATATTTATAATGAAACGCTAAGAGGAGATGACGATTAATGCATATTGGAATTGTGGGATTGCCCAATGTAGGCAAGTCCACTTTATTTAACGCTATTACTCAAGCAGGGGCGGAAGCGGCCAACTACCCATTTTGTACCATAGACCCTAATGTGGGAGTTGTTAGTGTTCCTGACTATCGCTTGGATAAGCTGACTGCAATGGTGGTGCCCAAGAAAACAGTACCAACCACAATTGAGTTTGTAGATATTGCAGGATTGGTAAGAGGGGCCAGTAAGGGAGAGGGGCTAGGAAATAAATTCTTATCTCATATCCGAGAGGTTGATGCAATTGCCCATGTGGTTAGGTGCTTTGAATCTGAGGATATTACCCATGTTGATGGCTCTTTAGGTCCAGTAAGAGATATTGAAACTATTAACTTGGAGCTGGTGCTGGCGGATCTTGAACAAGTAGAGCGCCGTTTAGAGCGTACCAGGAAGATGCTGAAAACCGGCGAAGCTCATTATAAAGTAGAAGTAGCTCTTTTAGAAAAGCTCCATGGGGTTTTAGCAGATGGGAAATCTGCTCGAATATTAGAATTTACTTCTGAGGAAGAGGATATCCTTAAAGCCTTCCCGCTGTTGTCCACTAAGCCGATCCTTTATGTAGCTAATGTCAGTGAGGAAGATTTAGTAGCCCAGATAGACAATGCCATGATTCAAGAAGTGCGAGCCTTTGCGGCAGAAGAAGGAGCAGAAGTGATAGTGGTCAGCGCCAAGATAGAAGAAGAGCTGGCAGAGCTAGAGGC
>JAWSUQ010000287.1:0-4204 GCA_033549265.1 Bacillota bacterium | reverse complement strand
CAATAGAGGACAAATTGAGTCCTGTGTAGAGATGGGATTAGAGCTAAGGGAATTTTTAGAGTTGGCATTAGAGGCAATGCAAAATATAGCTTTGGAATTGGGGCTATAAATTATAGTAAAATAAATACAAAATTATTATGAAAATCTATGAAGAAGGGAATAATAGAAAAAATGCTTATAATTTGGAGGAATTAAATGATGATGATTAGTCGAGAAGAAATACTAGCATTTATGCGGGAGGTAGCCTATCGGCCTCTAAATGCAGAAGAACTAGTAGAAACACTAAACATCGATGATGTAGTTAGCTTTTTAAAGCTGTTAGCCGATATGGAGGCTAAAGGTGAAGTAATATTAACAAGAAAAAACAAGTATGGCTTACCAGAGAAAATGAATTTGCTTGTAGGACGCCTGCAAGGGCATGGCAAAGGATTTAGCTTTTTAATTCCAGATAATCCTAACGAGCAGGATGTGTTTATTTCTCTAGAGGACAGTAATGGAGCCATGCATAATGATCGGATTATTGTTCGATTGCATCCACCTAAGAACGTACCAGGTCGCCGTGAGGGCGAAGTGATCAGGATTCTTGACAGGGCAAATCAGCAGATAGTAGGTACCTTTGAGCAAAGCGGGAACTTTGGGTTTGTGGTTTCTGATGATACCCGTATTTATCAGGATATATTTATTTCAAAATCAAACTTCAACGGCGCTGTCAATGGTGACAAGGTAGTAATCGAGATAACCAGGTGGCCTGAACCAAGACGAAATCCAGAGGGAAGAGTAATTGTGGTTTTAGGGAAAGCTGGAGATCCTGGTGTTGATATCTTGTCAATTATTAAAAAGTACAAGCTTCCTGAAGACTTCCCTGAAATGGTCATGGAAGAGGTTTCCCATATACCATACAAAATAAGCGACGAAGAACTGCAAGACCGTCGAGACCTGAGACAGGTTAAAATGGTCACTATTGATGGGGAGGACGCTAAAGACTTAGACGATGCAGTATCAGTCAGCTTTTTACCAAACGGTAATTTCCAGCTGGGGGTCCATATTGCTGACGTGGCAAATTACGTTCAGCCTGGCACACCGCTAGATGATGAGGCCTACAAAAGGGCTACCAGTATTTATCTAGTGGATAGAGTAATCCCGATGCTTCCTCATAAGCTTTCTAATGGAATTTGTAGTCTTAATGCCAATGAAGATAGATTAGCAATGTCCTGCGTAATGGAAATCAATCCTAAGGGAGAGGTGGAAAATTACGAAGTCTTCCCTGCAGTTATCAACGTAGATCGCCGGATGACTTATACTAATGTGCGAAAAATCCTTGTAGACAGCGATCAGGAGTTAATTAGAGAATATCAGGACTTTGTAGATGATTTTAAATTGATGGAAAAGCTAGCGCTGATTCTCAGACAAAGAAGGCTCAATAGAGGAGCTATCGATTTTGATTTCCCTGAAAGCAAGGTAAAACTTGATGAGCAAGGCAAGGCTGACGAGATTGTCAAGCGTGAGCGAACCATAGCAGAGAAGATAATTGAGGAATTTATGCTAGTGGCTAATGAAACTGTGGCAGAACATATTTACTGGCTAGAATTTCCTGGTGTGTTCCGGGTGCATGAGGAGCCAAAGCCAGAAAAGCTTACTAACTTAAATAACTTCCTGCATAACTTTGGCTATCATATTAAGGGTATAAACAACGAAGTTCACCCAGCTGCTTTTCAAGAGATAGTAAATAAGGTTGAAGGAAGGCCAGAAGAAAAGATTATTAATACAGTGATGCTGCGATCAATGATGCATGCTCGATATTCTTCTGTTTGCCAAGGACATTTTGGCTTGGCCGCTAAGTATTATACCCATTTTACTTCTCCTATTCGCCGCTATCCTGACTTAATAGTCCATCGGGTCTTAAAGGAAACATGGAGAGCACGAAAAAACAAAAATGGCAAGACTGCTCCATGGCTAAATAAGATGGCTGATTATGCTGAACAATCTTCCTTGCGGGAAAAGCTGGCAGAAGAGGCTGAACGGGAAAGCGTAGATATGAAAAAGGTTGAATATATGGAACGTCATTTAGGAGAGACCTTTGAGGGCATCGTATCAAGTGTAATGCCTTTTGGCATGTTTATTGAACTGGATAATACTATTGAAGGTTTAGTTCATGTGTCAAGTATGGCGGATGATTACTATACTTATATCGAAGAGCAGCTAGCCTTCGTTGGTCGCCACACCAATAAAACTTACAAGCTGGGAGATAAGGTGAGGATACAAGTGGTAAAGGCCAATACTGTGGCGAGGCAAATTGATTTTGAATTAGTAGTTGATTCAAAAAAGGAAAAAAACAAAAAACAAAAGGTTGAGCCAGAGAACGCCTATATATAAGGCTTTTAAAATGGGGGGAAGCCATTGAATATATCATATGGAGATCATTGTCATGCAGAGATATT
Organism: Bacillota bacterium; assembly: GCA_033549265.1. Lineage (GTDB taxonomy): Bacteria > Bacillota > Desulfitisporia > Desulfitisporales > JAWSUQ01 > JAWSUQ01. The sequence goes on along the minus strand of JAWSUQ010000287.1, from coordinate 1,766 downwards.
AGTAATCAGCAGCAAGGCCCATGAAAAAAAAGTAAATATGCCTTGAGGCAAGTGGCCTTCTCTGGAAGAGGAGACTAAATTCGCCTGGTCAAGCTTAAAGCGGCAGTATAACGGTAGAGTAAAGATTAAATATCTAGATCTAGAGGATAAAGGGGTAGAGGAGCTAGCTTTTGTCAAAGAAGCTACTAAGCTTGATAATCGGCTGCCATTGATATTTCTTAATCAAAAGCTAGTGGCACAAGGCTATTACAGCTATAGCTTATTAACAAAGGAACTAGAAAAAATAGGAATAATACCTCAGTAAATGTTGACTAAATCAATAGATATGTTATAATGAAGTTTGCATCAATAAATAGACAATAATTAGCCCTTTTTCAGATCTTACTCTGGTAAAAGGGTTAATTTTTCCAGAAATTCGGTGTATTAAGCAGGTGGGTGGTTAAGAATATGAGTGATGCTATCAAGATTGTTGCAGAAAATAGAAAAGCTAGACATGACTATCATATTGAAGAAACCTTAGAAGCTGGACTAGTGCTCCAGGGCACTGAAGTAAAGTCCCTGAGAATGGGTAAAGCAAATCTCAGAGATAGCTTTGCTAGAGTAGATGGTGGAGAGGTTTATGTGCATAATCTGCATATTAGTCATTATGAAAAGGGCAACATCTTTAACCATGACCCCACTCGTACTAGGAAGCTTTTACTGCATAAGTCAGAGATTAATAAATTAATTGGCAAGGTGCAGCAAAAGGGCTTGACCTTAGTACCGCTAAAAATTTACTTTAAGCGAGGCAAAGCAAAGCTTGAACTAGCGCTTGCCAAAGGAAAGAAGCTATTTGATAAAAGACAAGATCTTGCAGAAAAAGATGCCAAGCGGGAAATGGATAGAGCCTTTCGCGATAAGCAAAAGGTTTAACGCTAACTGGAAGCTGTCTCATATAGAATTAAGTTTAGACATATGCTATAATTATTATAGTTGTTCTATGACAACTTAATATTTTCATGGGGGCGTATTGGTTTCGACGGGGGAAGCATGAGCAAGAGTAGCGAGTCGGGGTTCCATCAGCCCGTAAGACGGTGGAAAAGAATTAAACGCTAACGATAATTACGCTTTAGCTGCCTAGTTGCAGTTAACATCCTAACCTCTGCTCCTGCGGTGAGGATTGGGGTGTCAAATTTAGCAGGATACTTTAGTGCTTATTCTCGGCGGCATTAAGGGAACCTTATCGAGATAGCTTCAGAGCAGCCTGTTGATGGGCGGCAACGGAGCGAAATCTAAATCATCAACTGCACTCGGAGAAGCTCTTGTGGGTGTTCTTTCGGACAGGGGTTCGATCAAAATGGGTCGCCCTGGGTGGTAACATCCAGGTGATAATCTGGCTTACATCGGTGAAACCTAAGTGGCACTTATGCCATATGGCAATACCGAGGGGTGAAAGCCCTGTAGAGACTTAAAGCTGTGTCTAAGTTACTTACTAAAGACAAGGCTTTAGATGGAGAGTTAGTTATGGAAAGTAAAGTTTAGCCATATCAATAAATGCTCTTCATAACACGCCAGGTACCCAGTTTAGCAATACTGGGTAAAGATATAGTCCATGCGGTTAGGAAACTAACGGATAAGCATGTCCCCTCGCCTCCACCAATATGATGACTGAACAGACCTTGAAAAAGGTCTGTTTTTTTGTAATTAGAATTTCATAAACTTAGAATAAAATTCATTTTTTTTTCATTAAAAGCTCTAGACTGTACCTTCCATTCCTTGGTGTAACG
>JAWSUQ010000286.1:0-4208 GCA_033549265.1 Bacillota bacterium | reverse complement strand
ATGAAATTTTAGAAAAACTTGGTGGAGGCGGAATGGCGTTAGTTTATAAAGCTAAGGACAGTCTGCTTAATAGAGTTGTAACTATCAAGGTTCTGAGAGATGAATTTGCTGATGATGAGGAGTTTGTTCGTCGTTTTAGACACGAAGCTCAGGCGGTTGCAAGTTTATCTCACCCTAATATTGTAAATATTTTTGACGTAGGTTACAACGAAGGCAATCATTATCTGGTAATGGAATTCGTAGAGGGACAAAATTTAAAGGAAATAATTAAACTTAGAGGGGCACTAAAGGTTGAAGAAGCAATTGATATTGCAAAGCAAATATGTGATGGTTTAGAGCATGCCCATGATAACAAAATAATTCACAGGGATATTAAACCCCACAATATCTTAATAACCAAAAATGGAAAGATTAAGGTAGCAGATTTCGGTTTAGCAAGAGCCGTAACAACCTCTACCGTTACCCATACAAAATCAGTATTAGGGTCTGTTCATTACTTCTCTCCAGAACAGGCTAAAGGAGAGGTAACTGATGAAAAATCCGATATCTATTCTCTTGGGGTAGTCCTATATGAGATGCTTACAGGCCAAGTTCCTTTTGGGGGCGGGGACAGTCCCATATCAGTAGCTTTAAAGCATATTGAGAGTGAGCCGGAATCCTTAAGGAAAATAAACCCATCAATTCCTCCTGCTGTTGAAGCAGTAGTTAAGAGGGCAATGGCCAAAGATATTAAAAGAAGATATAATAAAATAAGTGAACTGAAACAAGACCTAATTCTGGCGTTATCAAGAGGTTATGTAGAAGAAGTTGAGGATAATGAGTTTGAAAAAACAAGGGAAATGGAACCGGTAAAGATGAACAATGGGAATAATGTTACACAGAAAAAGAAAAAAAACGATAGAAAGCTTAAGCCTGTGGCAATAATAATAGGAGTATTATTGTTATTAGGGATAATAATTGCAGGTGTTTTTGCCTTTACAAGCTTTTGGTTTGTTGGTGAGGTAGCAGTACCAGATGTAGAAGGGATGCCGCTATTTGAAGCTAATCAAAAGCTTAAAGAGGTTGGGTTAAATATGACAATAGGGATAAGAAAGAACGATCCTGAAATACCAGTTGATAGAATAATATCTCAAACCCCAAGGGCAGGTGCCATTGTTAAGCAAAACCGAGAAATAGTAGTTGACGTTAGTGATGGGCCTGTATTAATATCTGTCCCAGATGTCCAAGGTTTTAGTAGACTTGAGGCCGAAATTGCTTTGCAAAATATAGGATTTCAATTTGAAGTGGATTTAGAGTATAGTAATTTAATCCCTGAAGGTAGCGTTATTAGACAGTTGCCGAGGGCCCATTCTGAAGAACCTGAGGGAAGCGTAGTATTGTTAACTGTTAGTAGAGGAGTAGAGCCAAGGTATATTAATATGCCTGAACTGGTGGGGTTAACCCTTGATGAAGTGCGGAATGTACTATTGGAAAATAGACTAGAACTTGGATTAGTATCCTATGAAAGCAGTAGGCAGTATTTCGAAGGGGTAGTTATAAAACAGGATGTTCAGCCTCAATCCTTAGTATTACAAGGAGAGTCAGTTAATTTAGTGATTAGCTCAGGGCCTGGTCCAGCTAGTAGAACAGCTAATGTCAGAGTCCCTATTCCTCAAGATAGAGAAAATGCAGAAGTTAGAATAGTGGTAATCGATAGCCTTGGGGAAAAAGTAGTATATGAGGAAACCCATCGAGGTGGAGAAACTATCACTAGAAGAGTTGAGTTTTTTGGTGATAGCAGTATTCAGGTATATATTGATGGACAGTTAATTAAGGAGGAGCAATTTCCATAGGAGGTATTCATGGCTCAGGGAATTTTGGTTAAGGGATATAGCGGATTCTATTATGTTAATATCGAAGGTCAGGAGGTTGAATGCTCCTTACGAGGAAAATTTAGGAGAAAGAAGCAAAGCTTTATTCCTGGTGACTTCGTTAGAGTGAGTTTAATAGAGCCTGGCAAAGGTGTAATTGAAGAAGTTTTGCCGCGGAAAAATGAGCTTATCCGACCAACTGTAGCTAATGTTGACCAAGTAGTTATAGTAATGGCTTTAAAAGAGCCAGAGCCTCAATTAGATCTGCTGGACAGAATTCTTGTGCTGGCAGAGTCACTGGAATTAAAAGCTGTAATATGCTTTAATAAGTTAGATAAAATTTCAGAAGCGCCAAGCTTAATTGAAACCTATACGAAAATTGGTTATGTAGCCATAGCTACCAGTGCCAAAACAAAGGAAAACATTGCTAAGCTAGTTAGTTTATTGAATGGACAAGTTTCTGTTTTTGCCGGTTTGTCCGGAGTAGGAAAATCTAGCTTGTTAAATGCTATTCAACCAAACTTATCATTAAAAGTGGGTAATGTTAGTGATAAGATTAAAAGAGGAAAGCATACCACTCGGCATGTAGAACTGATAACCTTGCCTACAGGAGGGATGGTTGCAGATACTCCTGGCTTTAGCAATCTATCGTTAGAGTCACTGTCTCCTAATATCCTTCCTTATTGTTTTCCGGAAATAGAGCAAGTACAGGATAAATGTAGATTTAACCAGTGCCTTCATCATAAAGAGCCTGATTGTGCTGTTAAACTGGCCGTTGAAGCTGGTGAGATTGCTGAAAGTCGTTATCATAACTACTTGAACTTTTTATCGGAGTCAGTTAATGCAGAGAGGAGATATTAAAATGGTTAAATTAGCACCATCTATTTTATCGGCTGATTTTAGTGAGCTTGGACAACAGGTTCAGCTAGTTGAAGACGCCGGTGCTGAATATTTACATATTGATGTGATGGATGGACACTTTGTTCCTAATATTACTATTGGACCCCTAGTAGTTGCCGCATTAAGGCCCAAATCTCGGATGATTTTTGATGTTCACTTGATGATTGAAAATCCAGATATGTATATAGAGCAATTTGTAGCCGCTGGAGCTGACATAATTACTGTGCACATCGAAGCAACTACTCACGCCCATCGCACAATACAATTAATTAAGAGCTTTGGAGTAAAAGCAGGTATAGCATTGAATCCTGCCACTGGACTAGATACAATTAAGTATATTCTAGCAGATTTAGATATGGTTTTGCTCATGAGCGTTAATCCCGGCTTTGGGGGGCAAAAATTTATTAAAGGGGTCTTGCCAAAGATAAAAGAATTAGATTCAATTATAAAAGAACGGGGCTTAAATGTTCCAATTCAAATTGATGGTGGAGTTAACATAGACACTGCCAAAGATTGTTTTTCCCAAGGTGCAAGGATACTAGTTGCTGGATCAGCTATTTTTGGGGCACAGGATATTAAAGTGGCTGTAAAAGACCTGAGGGATGCAGTGAGGTAAGAATGAATAAAACAGGCCTAGTTTTTGATGAGAGTTATTTGCTTCATGAAACCCATAGTCATCCAGAATGTAAAGAGAGACTTATTGCTATAAAAGAGTGGCTTAAAAAAGTTCAGTTGTATTCTAATTTAATTCCAGTTAAGCCTGAGTCTATTAGCGATGAGGTTTTAGCTTATGTACACCCTTCCTATTATAGTCAAAAGCTTGCTAGCTTTTGTAATAAGGGGGGAGGATACTTGGACCCGGATACATTTACTTCTGTTGACTCCTATAGAGTCGCTTTGCTAGCAGCTGGTGGGGCCGTGAAAGCAGTAGAGGAAGTTGTCAGCGGCAGGTTGCAAAACTGCGTAGTTTTAGGAAGACCTCCGGGACATCATGCCAGTGAAGATAAGGCTATGGGGTTTTGTTTACTTAACAATGTTGCTATTGCTGCTAGGTTTTCACAAAAAAATTTAGGCTTAAAAAGAATAATGATAATTGACTGGGATGCCCATCATGGAAACGGAACAGAAAAGATATTTTATAATGATCCAGGAGTACTTTTCTTTTCTATTCACGAAAGTAGATTATTTCCAGGCACTGGTTTTATAAAAAATTCAGGGGAAAATCAAGGATTAGGCTATAATATAAATATTCCTGTGCCAAAGGGTTCGGGCGACTATACTTATAGATATATTTTTGATAAGATTTTAATTCCAGTAATTAAACAATACCGACCAGAGCTAATACTTATTTCTGCTGGCTTTGATGGATACTACCAGGATGAATTGGCTGGTCTTGAAATAACTAGCAGTGGCTTTAAAGAAATGACTCAACAAATAATGCTGATTAGTGAAAAAACC
>JAWSUQ010000285.1:0-4211 GCA_033549265.1 Bacillota bacterium | reverse complement strand
AGTATGCTGATACTAAAGTTATCGATGGAGAAGGTAGACTAGACGTTAAAGTTGTAGGCACAGGTAAAGCGCTAGTATTTACTAATGGTCAAGTATATGAGGCTGTTTGGAAAAAGGATAATAAACAGAGTAGGACTACTTATACTACAGCAGATGGTCAGGAAATTCCATTAAGCCCTGGCCAAACATGGGTTCAAGTTGTAAGGCATGATACTAACGTTACATATTAGGGGTGAAAACTATTGCAGGATTTTAAATCAGGATTTGTAACAATAATTGGCAGACCGAATGTTGGAAAGTCTACTTTGTTAAATAATATCATTGGTCAGAAGATTGCCATTATGTCTGATAAGCCACAGACCACAAGAAATAAGATTACAGGAGTATATAGCAAGGAAGACCTTCAAATAGTATTTCTTGATACACCTGGTATTCATAAACCAAAGCATAAGCTGGGGGAATTTATGGTGGAGGTGGCCCAGCGCAGCTTAAATGAGGTAGACGGCATTTTGCTGCTGGTAGATTGTACTCAGGAACCTGGCAAGGGTGATGACTTTGTGTTAAGTAACTTGGCTGATGTCACTACTCCGGTTATCCTAGTACTAAACAAGATTGATCTGCTATCTAGGGAAGAATTACTCCCAATGATTGATTTCTGGCAGAAGCAATATGACTTTGCCCATATTGTACCAGTGTCTGCCCTGAAAAATAATAATATTGATGTTTTAATCGAGGCTATTGCTGAACATTTACCTACAGGTCCTAAATTTTATCCTGATGATATGGTGACAGATCAGCCTGAAAGGATTATCGTTTCTGAACTGATTCGCGAGAAGATACTGCACCGAACTAGGGAAGAAATTCCCCATTCTATCGCAGTAGTAATAGAGCAAATGGAAAAGCGCACTGGCAATATGGTATTTATTAGCGCTAATATATATGTGGAGCGGGACTCGCAAAAGAAGATAATTATCGGTAAAAATGGGACCCTGCTAAAAGAAGTAGGGCAGGCTGCTCGCAGAGAAATAGAAGCGTTGCTGGGGAATAAGGTATACTTAGACTTATGGATAAAGGTTAAAAAAGACTGGCGCAACCATGAATTGACCCTTAAAAATCTTGGTTTGCTGGACAATAATTAAAAATTTATGAAAAGCAACAATTGGCTTCCTAAGATTCACCAAGTATATGTTTGTAGATTTCGGCTACTATAATTATGGGAGAAATAAATTAAGCTGAAAGGGACAGGTGAAAATAATGAATAGTTCATTACTATGGAAGCTATTTATCTCGACAGGAAGTATTTCGGCCTATTTAGATTACCGGAGTCACATGAAAAGAGAGGAGCAGGAGGAAAGTAAGGCCTGCAATAGTCAAGGGGGATAAATGTGAGGGCCACTCAAGTATCAGGGCTAGTGCTAAGAACTAGGAAATATGGCGAAGCTGATCACCTTCTTTCAATATTGACGCTAGAGCTTGGAAAAGTAACAGCAATTGCAAAAGGTGCTCGAAAGACAACTGGCAGCATGCGGGGTAAAACTCAGCCTTTTGTTTTTGGTACATATATGTTGTATAAGGGAAAAAATATGTATACAGTTACTCAAGCAGAGATAAAGCACTCCTTTGGGAAGATTGGTGAGGATGTAGCTAAATACGCTTATGCCAATTATATTTGTGAACTGATGGATAGTTTGTTAGAGGAAGGTGAGCCGGTTCCAGGCTTATTTAAGATTCTCCTTAGCACTATAAATTCCATAGAAAAGGAAACTTCACCACTGATAGCCCCTTGGTTTCAGTTGCAGCTTTTACAGGAATTGGGTTATGGACCTCAGTTTCAGGATTGTGTAGCCTGTAACAAAAAAATAAAAGCTGGAGCAGTTATATTTGCTCTAGATACTGGGGGCATAGTATGTGAGGACTGCACTAATCAAAAGCCAAATCTATCTGGTGGTGCTCGAGGAGCATTATCCCAATTGTTGCAGATGAGGATAGAGAAAGTATGGCGGTTGAAGCTGTCTGCTCCAATAATGGCAGAAATAGATGAACTTGCAAAAAGTCTGATAAATATGCATTTAGTTCGACCTCTAAAAAGTGATAGCTTTTTACAATGCATAAAACAGGATTAATTTGGGTTTAATAAGTTAGTGAAGGGAGGAATACAATAAATGACTGAATTCCAATTCACTAACCCTAATATTTCACTAGAGAAGATTGATATTCTAAGAGAGCGACTTGGGATATCATATAGCACTGCTAAAGAGGCTTTGGAAAAAACTAATGGTGATGTAATTGAAGCTTTAGTATTTTTAGAGGAAGAGCAAGTAAAAGCTAACGACATTAGTCACAAAGTGTTAGGAAGAATAAGAGGCGTTTTAACTAAAGGTAATGCTACTAGAGTACGTATAAAAAGAGATGGAAAAACAGTGGCTGAAATACCAGCAACTGTTGGCGCAATAGGCATCTTAGGCACAATTGCTTATACACCATTAGCTATAATTGGCGCTATAGGTTCTGTCACAGCCATGTTTAACAGATATACCTTAGAAGTGGAGAAAAAAAATGGTGAGGTAGAGGAGCATCCATTAATGGCTACTGATCTCATGGACAATACCACTAATGAGAAAACTCTATAAAATGATTAGAAATATATTGACAGTGGAAAAATATTTTGCTAAAGTACTGGTAATATAAAGTGGTTAATAAAAGTGCTATGAAGGAGAAAGTATCTATTATAGGCTTTTCAGAGAGGCAAGGTAAGGTGGGAGCTTGCTAAAGCAGTAATAGGGAAAGGCCCTCCTGAGCAGTAGGAGGAAAGCCAGGATTAATGGTGAGTAAAGCCTAGTTAAAAAGAGGCAGTAAAGCTGTCAAAAGCTAGCTGCAATTAGGGTGGAACCGCGGGAAACCTCTCGTCCCTGTATTTATCATACAGAGATGGGAGGTTATTTTTGTTTAGGCAATATTGTTTTAAAGTAATAGCTTTTCAATAATTATTTATAAGGAGGCAAGGATAAATGAGTTTAACCTATCAAGAAATTATTCAAACCTTGACAAAATATTGGAGTGATCAGGGCTGTATTATTCAGCAGCCCTACGATGTGGAAAAGGGGGCTGGTACCATGAACCCCGCTACCTTTTTAAGGGCAATCGGTCCCGAGCCATGGAATGTAGCCCACGTGGAGCCATCACGAAGACCTACTGATGGTAGATATGGAGAAAATCCAAACAGATTGCAGCACTATTATCAATTTCAGGTTATTTTAAAGCCATCACCTATCAATGTGCAAGAGCTTTATCTTGGCAGCCTTGAAAAACTAGGAATTGACCCCTTAAAACATGACATCCGATTTGTAGAGGATAACTGGGAGTCACCCAACCTCGGGGCATGGGGCTTAGGCTGGGAGGTATGGCTTGATGGCATGGAAATTACCCAATTTACTTATTTTCAGCAATGTGGCGGAATTGATTGCCGGCCTGTAGCTGCTGAATTAGCTTATGGAACTGAGAGAATAGCCATGTTCATCCAGGGTAAAGACAATGTATTTGATGTAGAATGGACCAAAGGAGTTACATATGGAGATGTGCACCATCAAGGAGAAGTAGAGCATTCTATTTATAATTTTGAGGTAGCTACTGTAGAAAGCTTAAAAAGCATGTTTGACATTTACGAAAAAGAAGCTCTTTTGTTAGCTGAAAGGGGCTTGAGCTTTCCCTGCTATGACTATGTGTTGAAATGCTCTCAAACTTTTAATCTATTAGATGCTAGAGGAGCTATTAGTGTAACTGAGCGGACCGGCTTTCTCGCTCGGGTGCGAAATCTATCAAGAACCTGTGCCCAAGCATATTTAGCTTCCAGAGAAAAGCTTGGCTTCCCTTTAATAAAGGATGCTGCCAAAAGAAAGGAATTAGGGTTAGACCAGGAAGAGAATAGAGAGGTGATAATAAATGGCTAAAGACCTACTATTAGAAATTGGTACTGAAGAGATTCCTGCTGGCTTTATGGAAAGAGCATTAGCTGATTTACAAACATTGGCCATCAAGGAGCTAGGGGAATATCGCCTCGCCTACAATGAAGTCCAAGTGTATGGTACACCGCGACGGTTAGCCCTGTATATTGCTGGTTTAGCCGATGCCCAAGCAGATATGGAAGAGGAGGCTAAGGGCCCTAGTAAAAAGGTAGGAATGGACGAAAATGGAGGCTACACCAAAGCAGCCTT
>JAWSUQ010000284.1:0-4258 GCA_033549265.1 Bacillota bacterium | reverse complement strand
AGGGGCTTCCCTCAAGGCCGGAATCTCATCTTACCATGTTTCAGCTCTGTTTGTCAAGCTGTTTCTTTTTGGTAATTGCTGTGTTTTGTCGTATTGGAATATTCTTGAATACTTGTCCCAAGCGACCTCTTAATATTATCACACCTGACATTAATTATCAAGTGGAAGTTTTAGGAAAAGCTGGACCGTTGAATGCTATGAATTAATGCTACTATTACTCTATATATTATTAGGATATTATTTGCTGTAGTTAGTTATTGTAAATGTCCAGCGTCCCTACGCGACGTTTTATAATATATCACACTTAAAATAGTGATGTCAATACAATAATAACTTAATTGTCGAATTTTGTAGTTAAAGCTTACTGACTTTGAAACAAATCATTTAATCCTTGTGGGTTTAGACCACTTCCTAGATCTAATCTGACTAAAGTATCAGGTACAGGCCCTACAATAATAGTTTCAGCTACTGGAATCTTAGTGGAGACTATTTCTTCTGAATCAAATAAAGGTACTACAATTTTAACAGTTGTTTCAATATCTAAATAAATCAAATGCCTTACTTGATTTATTCCTGCCTCATGAAAGTCGTTTATGATATCTACTTTCACAGTTCCTACTGGTATAAGGTTAACATTAACCTTTGGTCCATATGCTGCTAATAGACGGCTGCCTAATATCTGACCAGTAGGTATCTTAAAACCTTCTGTACTTAGTTCTTCTAGTACACTTTGTATTTTTAAGATTGTTTCCGACTGTATTTTCCTTATACCAAGAGTATTTGCCTGCATCATAGTAATATCATTATTATTGTTTTTTTCTACTATTATTAAGTCTTGATAATTTACGTCAGCTACTACATTTTCATATATAGCTTTATGAATGGCTTCTGTAGCAAGTAGCTTAGCTTTTACACTAGCAACTTCTGTAATAGTTGGTTTAAAAGTAAACTCAAGAATTAGTAATCCACCCACTAAAAAGAAACCTACTATAATAAATAGAAATAATGCTCTGAATTTTAAAGTAAATCTATTTCTTCGTCTAAACATAAAAACTATCACCTCCGCTATGTAATTATATGTAGCTATGGTTACATATAATATATGTATTTTCATAGTTAAAGGTGAACTTCAGCTTTAGGAGTTTAATTTAATTAAGAAAAATTCTTTTGATTTTACTATAAATAGTCAGCTGATTCAAGGCAAGTATTTCCCTCTTTAATAGTATTAAATATGTGTGCTATAATATTAGCTAGGTTGGTCTGCAACCATTTGAAACTTGAAGGGGGAGCCATATGGCAAAGAAAAAAAATAATAGGAGAATTAATGTCCTTAGATTATCTATAGTATTCTTTCTTGTAGCAGCTTTTATCATGGTTGGATCAGGTATAGGAGTAGGACTGGCGGTCATGCGGAATCTACCTAATTGGGATCCAAGCGATTTTTCCAGTGCCCAAAGCACGTTTGTCTATGATATCGAAGGAAGAGATGTTACTAAGCTTCATGCTCAAGAAAACCGAATTATTATAGAGACGATTGATGAGGTTCCAGAAAATATTATTAATGCTTTTTTAGCGATTGAAGATGCTCGTTTTTACGATCACTTTGGACTAGACTTAAGGGCATTATCAAGAGCAGTTGTAGCTAATATTACAAAAGGATTTGGAAGCCAGGGTGCTAGTACTATTACTCAACAGCTGGTTAAGAACGCTATGCTTACTCATGATAAGGAGCTAGAAAGAAAGATCCAGGAAGCTATTCTGTCGATCCAGGTAGAGCGTCGCTATACCAAAGATGAAATATTAACTCACTATCTTAACTGGGTTTATTTTGGTCATGGGGCCTATGGTATCAAGGCAGCTGCTGAAGTTTACTTTGGAAAAACTATTGGCGAGTTATCTTTAGCAGAAAGCGCTACCTTAGCAGGGCTAGTACAACGCCCTAATGCCCTTTCTCCTTACCGTAATCCCGAAGGAGCCACAACCCGTAGAAATTTAGTGTTGTCAAATATGGTGAAGTATGAATTTATTACAGCTCAGGAGAGCGCTATTGCACAGAAAGAGGAGTTGAATCTCCCAGGCTTAAAGCAAGAAGCCTACCCATTTCCCTATTTTATAGATTACGTTATTGATCAAGCAGAACAAATATTAGAGGAAAAAGGGGTTGAACGGGCTCAGCTTCGAACAGGTGGCTTGCATGTTTATACTACCTTAGACAGAACTGTCCAGTTGGCAGCTCAAAAGGCATTTAACAACAACGATCTATTCCCAGCTCCAGGGCCAAACGAAGAAAGCATGGTTCAGGGCGCTATCGCAATAGTAGATCATCGTACTGGGGAAGTTAAGGCCTTAGTAGGGGGACGAGACCATGTTACTGAAAGAGGTCTAAATCGTGCCACCCAAGGATTAAGACAGCCTGGCTCTTCCTTTAAGCCTATTGCAGTTTATGCTCCAGCTCTTGAGCTTGGTTATAGCCCTGCGTCTATTATTGATGATGTTCCTGTAGAATATAAATATGGAAACCAAGTTTATGCTCCCTCAAACTTAGGGGGTACTTATAGAGGACTAATTTCTATACGAGAAGCTTTACAGCATTCTCCCAACATTCCTGCCGTGGAATTGCTAAACACCATTGGCGTAGGGAATGGATTTGATTTTGCGCAAAGGTTAGGGTTTAACCTTCCTAAAGAGGATCGGGTGCTGTCAATGGCTCTAGGGGGACTCACACATGGAGTTTCACCACTGGAAATGGCAGTGGCATATAGTGCCTTTGCCAACCAAGGGGTTCAAGTGGAGCCTCATGTAATTACTAAGATCACTGACTATCAAGGGAATGTAATTTTCGAAGCAAATCCCTCAAAAAAAGTTGTAATGTCTCAGGAAAATGCTTTTCTCATGACTGATATGCTTAGAACAGTTGTAGAAAGCGGAACAGGTACCAGGGCTAAGCTTCCTAACAGGCCAGTAGCCGGTAAAACAGGTACTACTCAGCTTCCTGATATTCCTGAATTGAGAGGAATAAGTGGTAGTAGAGATGTATGGTTTGTAGGCTATACACCGGAGCTAACAGCAGCAGTATGGATAGGATATGACCGAACCGACCGAAACCATTACTTGTCAAGGGTATACGGCAGTACTCATCCGGCTATGGTCTTTAAAGCCACAATGGAAGAAGCTTTGCGAGATGTTCCAGCCAGTCAGTTTAGCCGGCCTAACTCTATTGTTAGTGTTGCCATAGATGCTAAGTCAGGATTATTGCCTAGTGAGTTAACACCAGAGGAATATATTGTGACAGAGCTATTTTCTAAAAACAATGCCCCTACTCAGCTCTCTAGCGCTTGGATAAAGACTGAGGTATGCGCTATCACTGGTGAGCTACCAAGTGATTACTGTCCAGAGTTAATAAGTAAAGTATTCTTACAGCGACCAAAGCCGTTTGTTCCAAAGGAGGGTGATACCCGATTCCCTCAGGATTATAACCTGGAAATGCCTAAGACAGTCTGTAGTATTCATGGCCCCGACGAGTATCAAATAGTTAATCTCTGCAATCATCCAGATCATGAAGGAACCTTAGTAAGAGCTATCATCGGTTCAAATGATACTGGCTGCCCTGATGAATATATTGTAAATAGAGCTTTTAGCAGAGGATTAGAGCCTAGGGTTAGCTGTGATATTCCAGAGCATCAGCTAGAAACTCAAGACCCTGGAAATAGTAGTAACAATAATGGTAATAACGGAATTGACAGCAATATGGGTTCAAACGGAAATTCAAACAGCGATCAAAACCTAAATGATCCTAATCAGCCTCAGGAAAATATTGCTTCAGTTAGCAGCATTAAAGGTCAAGTAGTACTGGGTGAGCCAGGGTTTAACGGTCCTGAAGCAGCTGTTCAGCTTACCTGGGAGCATCCAAGAGGTGCAAATATAGAATTTCAGATATACCGCTCTACTGAAAAAGATTTTACGATAGGCGAGCAGTATCGAATAGCTGCTAACTCAAAGATTACTAGCAATACCTATAGGGATAATAATAACTTAAGCCTTAATCAAACTTACTACTATAAAATAGTAGCCTATAACTCAATATCGAAGCAAAAAAGCACTGCATCTCCTGAATTGGCTATTACAGTTAATCCTTAGAACCAATAAAGAATGGGCCCTGTTAACTCAGGCCCATTCTTTTTAATTTATTTTTAAAATTCTACTACCGTAACCCCTGAGCCGCCTTCCTCATGACTTCCCAGTCGAAAACTCTTAATAT